>CAZSWR010000013.1:0-51425 GCA_964610885.1 uncultured Hyphomicrobiales bacterium
GCGGCGGATTCCTTGGCCACGTCTGTGCCCGAACCCATTGCCACGCCGATGTCTGCTTGCTTGAGCGCGGGAGCGTCGTTGACGCCGTCGCCGGTCATTGCCACTGTGTTGTTGTGGCGTTGCAATTGTTTGACGATACGATATTTGTGGTTCGGAGCCACTCGAGCATAGACGTCGATGTCCGGCACTCTGCCGAACAGGTCGTCGTCTGTCATTTCATCGACTTCGTGGCCGGTTACGGCAACGGGATAGTCCTTGCCCGAACCCAGCCCGATCGCTTTTCCGACTGCGGAAGCAGTTTTCGGATGGTCGCCGGTGATCATCACCACTCGGATTCCCGCCGAATTACAATCGGCAACAGCGTTTATGGCTTCCGGCTTCACTGTGTCCTCGATGGCGGCAAAGCCCGCGAAGATCAGGTTATTCAAATTGTCGAAATCGAGCATTGCATTTTTTTCGTTCACCGAATATGCCATTGCGATCACTCGGAGGCCCTGGTTCGAAAGTTCGGAGGTTTCGGCAGAGATCGAGGCATTGTCCAAGTCGATGATATTGCCTTCGGCGTCGAGCATCGCATTGCATCGGCGAAGGATTTTCTCGGGGGCGCCTTTCGCGAGGTTGTACGTCAGCCCTGCCTTGGTGGCGCGGACTGCCATTAATTGATTTTCCGATTCGAAAGGTATATCTGTATCGATTTTCCAGCTTTCTGTGGAATATTTCAATTTATTAGCGGCAATCATCATCGCGACTTCGGTCGGGTCGCCGGTAATTTTCCATTTATCGCCGTCGTCTGCGATCGTGGATTCTGTGCAGAGCGCGCCGATCATCGAAGCCATTGTCAGCGGTTGGTTGTCGTCGAACCGAAGAGCTATTTCGGAGCCTTTGGCGCAGACGACGCCCGATTTGCCATAGCCCTCGCCGGAAACGCTGTATTCCTTGCCACCACAGAACAGCTTGGCCACTCGCATCTGGTTCAGCGTCAGCGTGCCGGTCTTGTCCGTGCAGATAACGTTCGTCGAGCCAAGCGTCTCCACTGCTGCCAATTTCTTGACGATGGCGTTGTGCTTAGCCATTTGATAGACGCCAATGGAAAGAGTGATTGTTACAGCGATGGGCAGCCCTTCGGGAATTGCGGAAACAGCAAGGCCCACGCTGGTAAGGAACATAGTTATCCAATCGTTGCCGCGAAGGAATCCGACAGCAAAAATTGCAATTACGATTGCTAATATCGCAAAACTGAGGCCCTTGCCGAATTTCTCCACTTGCATTTGCAGTGGGGACTCCGTATCTTCGGCCTCTTTGACGTTCTGGGAAATCTTGCCGATCTCGGTTTGCTCGCCGACTGACGTAACGACAGCAACTGCGCGGCCTTTATTAATAATCGTACCGGAATACACCATCGTCAGGCGGTCGCCAAGAGCTGATTTTTCGTTTACTTTGGCTTCGGATTTTTTCGTTATCGAAAACGACTCGCCCGTTAGCATTGATTCGTCCACGAGCAGTGACTGCGATTCGAGCAATCTGGCGTCCGCCGGGACTCGCATACCGCTTTCGAGCAATATCACGTCGCCGCAAACCACATCGCTGGTTTTGATCAACTGTTGTTGGCTTTCGCGAATGGAATGGTGGCCGCCCTGCAAACGCAGCACCTTTGCCATCGGGGCTGCCATCTGGCGAAGCGCGCCAAGCGCATCGGAGGCCTTGCGCTCTTGGAAAAATCCAATTAGAGCATTTAGAAGCACTACCACGCCGATGACGATTGTGTCCTTCAGATCCGATAGAACTGCATTCAATACAGCAGCAACAAGCAGTACGTATATGATTGGATTGTTGAATTGTTCGAGGAAAAGTAGCCACGCAGGTTTGGGCTTCTGCATTGGTAATTCATTCTTTCCGAATTTTTCTCTGTTCGCCTTCACGTCCGTGTTCGAAAGGCCCGTATCTGCCTTCACGCCAAAGAAACTAAGGACTTCGTTCGGCGCCAGCGCGTGCCATGGTTTATTGGGATTGTTTTTCATGCAACGATTCTATTAATATTTTTTAGTTTTCAACAAATAATAAAATATAAATATAAAAAATATTTCTTTATATTTATTAAAATAATGTAAATTGAATGCAATAGTTATTCAACGCATCGAGCCAGGCGAAGTATCTGCAATGCGATGTGTAGGTGCTATGAGTGAAGAAATATTGCCTCTATAACGTTTGTCTGTGGGTGAATATTAATTATTGCCTTTCAGGTACAGAATGCTTAAAATATGCTTCTATAACAAATTGAATATGTACAATCCTCAATGCAATTTGCATTCTTCAGGAAAAGTAATAGTTGTGAATTGATACCGCGTGAGCGGTTGTTGTATTGTAGCAGTCGGTTTTCCCTTGCAAGTCATACCGCGCGAGCGGTTGTTATATATCCTCTGTATGAATCAACCAATCATATAAAACATTCGCTCGCGCGAAATCTTGCCAAAAGTTTAAACGATGTACTACAATATAACAACCGCTCGCACGGTAAAATACCATTTTGATTTTAACAACTCGCTCAAAATAGTATTTGGTACAATACCTATATAAAACGTTATCGAACCCAATCAACGAAGATCCATGAGCATTTTATCTTTTGAGATGGTATGGTTATTTGGTATATTTGTGAAACAATTGTGAACTTGAAAAACTAATCCATCTGGCCTGATTAATACATTGCCAATGTAAGACTCTTTAATGGAATGAGTTGTAATCTGGTTCAGCAATGATATAAATAAATACTAACTTGCGATATGTTGTAAATACTATGAATCAATTCACTATTTCTTATAAAATTTTAGGAGTTTCTTATGATACCATTTCAATTTAAGCAAACGAGAAACGTAATTTTTACGTGTTTCTTCTTGGTTTCCGTATTTCTTTTGAATTCATGTTCGGATAGCGATAGTTCGACCTCGCCGACGCCGAACGACTATGCTTCCAGTGTTGCCGGCAACTACAAAATTACCGCCGCGTACACTGAGGCAGATGGATGGGTTACGACTCCCGCTGGCGTCAAAGCAACAGTTGTTGCAACTCGAACCGGCTCGAATTTGCTGTCGCTCAATGTTCAGACTCCTACAGGAAATGCTGCCCTTACAAACGTTATTGTTGCATTGGTGAGTGAGAAATATATTTTAAGTGGCAAATACAGTGACGGTACTTTAACTGGCGTTGTTGACAAGAACCAGATGGATATTATTTTAACCCTAAATGGTGGTTCAATTACTCAGTTCAAAGCAACAAAAATCTAACAAATTCAGTTTCAAACGGAGGTATCGACTTTTCCTCCACAAAAAGAATGGCCCCAACCAATCAGGAATGGGGCCATTGTTATTTATTGTCGGGAATCGCTTGCATTAGCGGCCGAAAGGCCGGCACTGGGCAAGTATATAAATTTATTCTGGTTCTATATCGTTTTAGTGAGTAAGATATTTGAATTATAAACCACCCCTTGCGTCCCCTCCTTGCGAAGGAGGGGAAAGAAAACCTTTGTGTAGCGAAGGGTTTCTGGGGTGGTTAGAAATCTTAGGCGCAAGATGAAAACCAAAGATTCAACTGCGACTGTTTTATAGGTACATTTGAAACAACCCATACAATGCGTCATAGAGCCTTTTTTATTCACCTTCCGGCTTTTCGCCCTTGCGGCGTTTGCGCGAACGCAATTCGAGGACGGTTCCGCCCACGAGAGCCAAGCCGATGAGTATATTTCCGGCGATGCTCAGCGAGCGGCCGGTCTCGAAACCTTTCGAAACGAACTTGAACTCGACCGTGTGCTTGCCCTTGGGGACCACGACGGAACGGAATGCAAAGTCTGTGCGATAGATCTCGGTTTCCTGCCCATCGACGTATGCCTTCCAGCAGGGGGCATAATACATTTCGCTGACGAAGAGCAGATTGTTGCCCGTTGCATTGGCTTCGATCTTGATGTACTCGTTTTTGAATTCTTTGTACTCGGCCACGGCTGTCGAGTCCACTGTATCGATTGCCACGGACGGGCGGCGATCGACGAATGCAACCTGGCGCGGGTCGAAGTCTTCGTTCTTCAAGTGGTTCAGCGCGGCCATGTTGTCGGCCACTTCAGCACGGCCCACGAAGAACGCACGCGGAAGCATTGATTTATTCTCGAAGATGTAGTAATCGGATTTCTGCTGAATATTCTGCGGGGCGACGAGCGCATAAACGTTGCGTGTGGAATCTTTCTGGAATATGTAGTTCGGCGGCGCAGGAGCGATCACGTATTTCATATTCATCAGGTTCCAAACGGTTTCGTTCACCACGTAGTTCGTATTTCCGGCGTAGCGGCCGAAGTTGGCCACGTCCATGACGTCTTGGATGCCACGCATTTTCGATGGCGAGTATCCGCAGATGCTCTGCAAGCCATAGTATGCGGGAATGTTCGGCTGCTCGGAAACGAAATCGGCAATCCTGAAGAGCGATTTGTCTGCAATCATCGGGCGGAACATAGCTTCGTATTTCTTGAACGATTCTTTGTCGCTCGAGTTCGGTTTGGCCACGTCCATGCGGCGATAGTCCACGCGCCACAGGTCAATAAGCAGCAGCGCGACCATACCAACCCAGAACAGGCCAAGGCCAAGTTTCCTGTTGGCAAAGAAAAACACCAATGCCGCAGCGGCCACGAGCAGCGCACCGCCAATGAACCAATCGGAAATCATCGATGACCAAATGAATTGCGACACGTCAGGAACCTGTTTCATCAGGTTTGCAATGCCTGCGTTCGATTCCACGGCCGTCATGTACGATTGTTTGAAAATAACGCTGAAGATCAATCCCAAGGCCAAGAAAGCAAGCGAAGCAATCCCGAATGTTTTGACGGATTTCAGTCCGGCAGCGTTCGGTTCGCGGCGAATTGAAATGATCGAATTTATTCCGTAGCCGGCAAGTATCGGAAGCGAAAATGCCATCAGTACAAGCGCCATGCTCGGAGCGCGGAATTTGTTGAACGTGGGGACGTAATTATAGAAAATGTCGTAAAGGAAAGGCAAGGTTTTGCCAAACGAAAGGAAAAGCGCAAAAACGGAAAGTGCGCAGAGGAATTGAGCAAAGACGTTCTTCCGATTCATCCAAAAACCGAAAATAGCCAAGCCGAATACTATGATTCCCATGTATGCTGCGGCGTCCTCGAACGGTTTTTGGCCCCAATACGTGGGCAGCGCGACTGCGTCCTTGCCCAAACTGGGATTCTTGTAGTCCAAACGGCCGAATCCGAAGTAGTTCGGCACGAAGAAAGTCATTGTCTCCTCGGGTGAAAACGACCACATTGTAGCGTATTCGTAATCGTTGCCGCCGTTTTCGGTGGTGTGTTGCTTGTCGCTTTTCATAATCGGGGCCGAGCCGCGAGTGGAGTGTTCGGTGTATTCATTGACGGACAGGTAGCGGTCGGAAGCCATTGCAAACGAAAGCCCGCCGGCAACGACCAGCACGAGAGCCGCGCGGAGCACGCCCATCGGGTTGCGTTTCGTGATTGTACGGCTGATAAGCTCGAATACGAGGTAGAGGCCGAAAGCGCAGCCACCGTAGAATATCATCTGGACGTGCGTGCCCTCGAGCATCACGTGCAGAGCAATCGCCAAAAGCGCCGCGTAGAGCAACGAGAAGCGCTCGCGCAGCTTTTCGATGGCGAGGAAAATGTACGGGAACATCGCCAGCACGATCGGTTTCGTATTGTGGCCGATCATCACCCACAGCACGACGCTCGTGGAGAAAACTGCCGCCAGCGAGACGAAAAATGCTGTCGTTTTGTTCTGTAGCTTGTACCGCACCAGCAGGTACATACCGATTGCGTAGGCCAGGTAGAAAGTGATTACGCGGGCCACATCGCTCGAGAAGATGTCGCGCATCACCCACGATACGCCAAATACGACCTTCGAGACCAAATCCCACGAGCGGTCGCCAGTCGTCAGAAGCGAGGCGTAGGAGGGCATGCCGCCGAAAATGTACGGAATCCATTGGGCAAAGCTGCCGTCCTTCTTCGCGTTGTCCAGATACGTCTGGAAGCTGAGCGAAGCCAGGTTGTCATTATTGGCGAACCCGCCGGCAGAGAAAATGGCCGACGAGAAGAAAATGAAAATCGACAAAACGATAAGCCCGATGAAAACCACATCGGCGTATTTGTCCGGAATGAGCGGCTTGTCCGGCGCGAAGGCTCGGGCGTTCGCCCTTGGAGGAATCACTTTTGTCATAAAAAGAACCTTTGATGAATATTTAAAAACTGATTTTCCGAAATTGATTCTTCATTTATTTGAACAAAATCAAAGAATATGGTAAATCCCAAAATTCAAATTTATAAATAAATCGTATAATTTTTTAATATTATATTATGCCTGTTTTAACTCCGAAAAAAAATATGTAAATTGCATTGTTTATATTGAAACTTAATTTGAAATAATAAATTGAACGTGATACTATGTACTTATCTCTAAATTGGTTGAATGAATTTATCCCTACGGATTGCTCCAACTCCGAGCTTGACAACAAACTTACCATGCTCGGCATCGAGGTCGAATCCATTCAGGACTACCGCAATAAATACCGCAAATTCGTCGTCGCCGAGGTTTTGGAAAAAGAAAAGCACCCCGACGCAGACAAACTCTCCATCTGCCGCGTGAATGACGGCACGGGCACGATAACCGTCGTTTGCGGCGCTCCGAACGTGGCTGCCGGCCAGAAAGTCGTTTTTGCCCAAGAGGGCGCCATCGTCCCGAATGGCGGCTGGAAGATCGAGAAGAGAAAAGTACGCAAAGTGGAATCGTGCGGAATGATCTGCTCGAAGGCCGAACTCGAATTGGAGGGCGACCACTCGGGCATTTGGGAACTCCCCACCGAAACGCCTGTTGGCACTCCTCTGGCGGATTTCCTCGGGCTGAACGACACAGTCTTCGAGATCAGCATGACCCCGAACCGCCCCGATTGCTTGAACCACGTTGGTATCGCTCGCGAACTTTCCGCCGAATCCGGCCAAGAAATCAAAATGCCGACGTTCAAGCTGAACGAGACCGGCGCCCCGATTGCCGACCAGACATCCGTCGAAGTGCTCGATTCGGAGAAATGCCCGCGATACATGGCTCGGCTGATTCGCGGCGCGAAGATCACCGAATCGCCCGAATGGCTGCGTAACAGGCTGATCGCCTGCGGCACTCGACCCATCAACGCGGCTGTCGACGTTACGAATCTCGTATTGCTCGAATGCGGCCAACCGCTCCACGCCTTCGATTTCGCGAAACTGAAGGGCGGGCGAATCGTGGTCCGCACGGTGGCCGATGGCGAAAAATTCACAACTTTGGACAGCAAAGAGCGCACTCTCGATTCGTCTATGCTCATGATTTGCGATGCTTCGTCGCCCGTAGCGGTCGGCGGAGTGATGGGCGGCGAAAACAGCGAAATTACTGACTCAACGACGGATATCCTTATCGAATCTGCCTTCTTCGCGCCGTCTTCGGTTCGCCGGACAGCCAAGAAATTGGGCATCCAGTCCGAATCCTCGTACCGCTTCGAGCGCGGAGTGGACATCGACAACTTGCAGTACGCGCTGGACCGCGCCGCTGCGCTCATCACCGAACTTTGCGGCGGCCAGCTGGCCAAGGGCCTGATCGATGTGTATCCCAATCCGGTGGAAAAGCAAAAAATTGAACTAAACTACGCCCGTGCGCGCCGGATCATCGGAATCGACATCCCAAGCTCGCAAATCGACGAGATGATGTCTCGACTTCTTTTCCGCACAGTCGCCAAGTCCGACGAATCAATTACAGTCGAGGTGCCATCGCACCGCGTGGACGTTTTCGGCGAGATTGACCTCGTCGAAGAGGTGGCCAGGCTCTACAATTACGACAATATTCATCCGGTTTACGAAACTACTGTTTCGATCGAGGGCGCCCCAATCGCCAAAGAACTTTCCGTAGCGCCTGAACGCAGAAGGCTTCGCGACCATTTCGTGCATCGAGGCTTCCACGAGATCCTGACGCAAAACATGCTCGATCCCGTTTCGAGCGCACTCTTCACGGAGAATCCCGTCCGAATTGCCAACCCATTGGGCGAAGAGCTGTCCACCATGCGCCCGTCGGCAGTGCCGGCCATGCTCCGCACAGTGGAACGCAACCGCCGCAACGGCACGAACGACCTCCGCATGTTCGAAATTGGCAAAGTCTTCGCAAACGTCCCCGAATCGGAAAAGACTTTCATCCCGGGCATTAAGGAATCAGAGCACCTGACAGTGGCCATAGCCGGCAAAGCCTGCCCGCAGCAGTGGGCGCAGGCAGACCGCAACGTCGATTTCTACGACATCAAAGGGATTGCCGAGGAACTGATAGCAGCGTTTGGCTACGAAAAGGTGGACTTCCGCGAGAACAAGGATAAAACCATTTTCTCGAAAAACTCGCTTTCGATCGTGAATCGCGGCGCAGAGATTGGCGCATTCGGCGAGGTTTCAAAGAAACTGCTCAAAACATTCGATGTGGACACAGACGTGTTCCTGCTCACGATCGATTTGGAAAAACTCTTCGTGGCGAAGGCGAAAGCGGCCACATATTCCAAAGTGTCGCCGTACCCGACCATGGCTCGCGATCTGGCATTTATCACTCCCAAGTCGGCCGCCGCGCGGGACATGCTCGACACGATTCGCAAGTCTGCTGGCCAGTTGCTGAAATCTGTCAATATTTTCGATGTGTACGAAGGGAAATCCATTCCCGAGGGCAAACGCAGCGTTGCCTTCTCGCTCGTATTCTCTTCGCCGGAGCGCACGCTTACCGAGCAAGAAGTCGAAACGGCCACAGCCGCCGCAGTCCAAGAGATCGAGAAGAAATTCTCGGCTGAATTGCGTAAGATGTAATACTGAAACATCCATGCCCCACCGGACGCAACAAGCCGAGTGGGGCATTTGAAATCAATTTTGAATTTTGCTTTTCGCAGTAAAAAGTCTCTTTATGCTTTTTTTGTTGGGAATCCGTTATGAACGCAAACAATAACTCCGAAACCGGCGCTACTCCAGAGATCAAGAGAGCCATGAATTCGTTATGGGACAACCTTAGGGAAATCGGCGGACGGTTCGCCCGAGTGCAGCAAGCCAACGAAGAGCTTAAAAACAGGATTGACAGCTACACGAAGGAGTTCGCCCAGAAGGAACAGCAGATCTCAGAGATTCACAATCGGATCATTGCGCTCGAGGACGAAAACTCGAAGAATTCCGAATTGGCAGACATTTATTTGCAAGAGCGCAACATGCTCAGGGAAAAAACCGAGAGATTTGACGAAATCATGGCGGACTATGAATTTGTTAAGTCCGAAAACGCGGAGCTAAAAGAAAAAAGCATTGAATTGGAGGCCAAACTCGGCCTAATCCCCGAACTCGAAGAGCGAATGAACGAATTGCGCGAGTCCATCGACACACTCGAAAACGATAAGACTTTCCTTTCGGTGCAGGTGGAGGAACTCGGCAAGGGCCAAACAGATTTCTCGTACGCTCGGCAAGAGCTGGCGCGGAAGAATCACGAACTATACGTTCGGGACGACGAAATCAGCCGCCTACGGGAAACAATCTCGACACAGGAAAGCAGAATCTTGGACCTCGAAACTCGTCTGTTGCAATCTCAGGAAAGCCTTGAAGATTTCAAAAAAAAAATCGATGAAATAGCCGACGACCTCGCCCTTCGCGACATAGTGATCCAAGAAAAAGAGAACGAAATACTGCTATACCGCAGCGACCTCACATCGGCCGAAAAGCAGCTGGCCATCAACTCCACCATTCAAAAGAAATATAACGAACTTTCGATCGAGCGCACCGACCTGTTGCGGAAAATTACTGCGCTCGAAGCCTCACTACTCGATGCCCAAAACGCATTCCTTTTGGCCGAAGAAGAAAACCGCAACCAAGCAAGCGAAATCGCCGGCAAGGACATTGCCATCGAGAATGCAAACTCAGAAATTGCGCATCTGAAAATGGAGATGAGGTCTTCGGGCCACGAATCGGACCGTCTCGTTGCCATTATCGATTCAAAAGACAGAGATTTGGCCAAACAAAACGAGGACATATTCCACCTCCAGGAGGAGTTGCTACTCTTCCGCCGAAACGTCGAAGACCTCGAACGCGAGCTTGGCGAGATCAAATCCACAGCGAGCGAAACGGAAACAAACCGCGAGGCTGCCGATGAGGCGCGGAATTCCGAACTGGCGCACTTGGAGGAATTGCTCAAGGAAAAGCAGAACGAACTGAATGCCGCCATGGCCGAGATCTCCAGCCTAAGGATCGCCCTGCGGGACAAAGCCAACGAAGCCATGCTGCAAGCAGAAGCCGAAATGAATCGCTTGCGTGGCGAATTGGACGAGAAGGACAAGCAGATTCAGAAATTGCAAGCCGACTTGGAAACTGCCGAAGCCGCCGCATCGGAAATACACGAATTGAAAGACGAGCTGGAGCGCTCGCGCGCAGAGGTGGACCAGATGGGCACCAGAATGGCAAGCCTTTCGGGCGAATTGGCAGAGGCGCGGCGTGGCGCGGACTCGGGCCGCGAGATGTCCGCCGAAATCGAATCGCTCAAGGAAGAATTAGCCGTCCGGGAGGAAGAGATCAAATCGCGGAACGAAAAAGCCCGGCAAATGCTCGAAAGAATTGAATCCTTGGAGGCTTCGATCAAGGAATTGGACGCGGAAACCCTCGCCCGCCACGCCGATGAGGAATCCTTGCGAACAGCCCTCAACGAAGCAAATCGGGAGGCCGAGAGGCTGCACGGCGAAATCAATTCGATGCGGTCGATGAGCCTCGAGCAAGTGCGCGAAATCGAAAACCTGAGCGAGACAATCAATAAGTACAAATTGGAATGCGAACTCTCGGCGGTGAAAGTGTCCGAACTGGCCTCGTGGCGTTCGGCGAATGAATTGATACTCAAGGAAAAGGACGACCGAATCCGCCAATTGGCGCTAACGGTCTCCGAAGCGCACCAGGCCGAAGAGAATGCAAAAGTGGCAAATAACAGATTGATTGATGCCCAAGAAGAAATCGACAGGCTGCACTCGGCTCTCGAATCCGCCACTGAGGAAATTGGTCACGCCAAGGAAGCGCAGTCAGCCAAGCAGACCGAAGTCAGCGAACTGGCCGAAGGTCTGAAACGCGAATTGCTCGCTGCGCATAGCGAACTGCAAGTTGCTCAACGAGCATTGGAGGCGGCAGGGCAGAGCCGAGACGAAGCAAAAGCCCAGTACGAAAGCGAAATCCGCAGAGTACGGTCAGAGTTGCACTTGGCCAAGGACCAAAACGAGCGAATTATTGCCGAAAGGGAGGCTCTGGTCGATGAATTCGGCAGGAGCCGAGTGTCTCTGGAACGCGAACTGGCCAAACTGGCAGAGGAATCGGCCGCGAAGGCAGAGGAAGCATCAGCCCAAGCCGCCCAAATCGAGGCTCTTCGCAATGAATTGAAGCAAAAAGAAGAGAATACTGCCGTACTGATCCACCAAATCGAAGAGCAGAAGGCAGACGACGAGCAACTGGCCGAAGACAATAGCGGCGAGATTGCCGTGCTGAAAAGCGAAATCTCCGTTATGGCCGCCGAAATCGAATCGCTCAAGAAAGAACTCGAGGAAGCATCGAAGGGCAAGGCAGACAAAAAAGCCAATTCCGAACGCTTGGCAGCGGCCGAGGCCGAATGCAAAGAACTGCGCAAACAGGCCAAACAAGCAGAAAAAGAGCGCGCAGCCCTCGAAACCAAGCTGGAAGACGTGAAACGGCGCACCGACCTGAGCAATACACTTTTCGCCTTCGCCGAGATGCCCGAAGGCCGCAACAAGGAGCAAAAACAGGCACTTATCGAACGCATCGAAAAGTTGCTCTCCGCATTTAATTAGTCCGTGAAGGTTAATTATTAATTTTTACAAAAAAAATGCTTGCTCTTGAAAGCAGTTTAGTGTATCTTTACGGAGTATTAGGATTTAATTTTTGAGTTTTTTTACAATAATATACAATAAATATATAGATATTTTATCTTAATAACAAGAATTGACAACGAGAAAAAAACGTGAAATCTGTGAAAATTGTAATCGGCGGTAAAGAGTACACATTGAAAGGGGACAACGAATCGGTGATCCAAAAGGCTGCCGCAGACATCAACCAGCAATTGGAAGAGTTGGCGGGAAAGTACAAGGAAGAATCGACGACGACGCTCTCTGTCCTTGCGTCTCTGAACATAGCCGAGAAATTTTATAGGACGAAACATGAATACGAATCGGACATGGCTTATATGGAAAACGAAATTACAAAAATGAGCGACTACATTCGGAACATCATGAAATAAAAGATTTTATGTATTGGAACCAGCTCTTTGAATATGAATAAAAGCAAATAAAAATTTTGCCGCATTATTCTTCGTTGTCAGATTACGAGTATAAGAACCGATATTAAATTCCATTAGGGTAACAGGCTCTTTTTGCAAATGACAGGCCTCATTCCGTGCTCTCTAACACGCGGAAAACGTCTCCTTCGCTGGGGGCGTTCGGTGGAAGTCAAATTCAGGAAGGCTGTCTCCCGCACTGTTGGGTTGGGTTCTTTCCAACTCGCCGGGATCTGTCGGCAGAATAATGCGGTTTTTTTGTGTTCATTTATTATTAGTAGTTATTATTATTTATCCAGATATTTTTTGCATACTTTGATAACGTGTGGCTATGCTATAGGAGTATGGAAGAGAAAAAGGAGTTCTTATGAGTGAAATGATGATTGTGATCCTTAGTCTGATCGGCATGATAGTTGGTTTTGCTATTGCGTATTTTGCAAGCAACCGCCTATTTGCCGCCAAGATCGACGAAGGAAAGCAAACCGCCCAAAGTATTATTAAGGAAGCGGAAAAGGAAGCAAACAACCTGAAGAAAGAGAAGCTGCTCGAAGTGAAGGAAGAGTGGCACAAACGCAAACAGGAATATGACAACGAAGTCCAGGCCAAAAAGCAAAAAATTCAAGGTGCCGAGAAAGCCGTCAAATCCCGCGAGGAAGCTGTCGAATCCAAATTGGAAGTAATCGGCAAAAAAGAGATTCAGCTCCAAGCATACGACCAAGACCTTCAGAAGCGCGAAGTATCGATTAAAACTCGCGCCCTTGAGGTGGAAAAACTTATCGACGAGCAAGCACAGAAGTTAGAGAAAGTTAGCGGAATGAGCCGCGAAGACGCCAAACGCCAACTCATGGACAGCATGATCAACGAGGCAAAGGCCGAATCGCAACAGCACATCAAGAAAGTCATCGAAGAGGCCAAGCTAACCGTTCAGAAAGAATCGCAAAGCATTATCCTCCAGGCAATTCAGCGGACAGCTTCTGACCATTCGGTCGAAAGCACCGTCTCGGTTGTCAATTTGGACAGCGACGAAATGAAGGGCCGCATCATCGGCCGCGAAGGTCGCAACATTCGCGCATTCGAGGCGGCCACCGGCATCGACCTCATCATCGACGATACGCCCGAAGCCGTTGTTATCTCCGGTTTCGATCCGTTCCGCCGCGAAGTGGCCAAACTCTCGCTCGAACGTTTGATGTCCGACGGACGTATCCACCCGGCACGCATCGAAGAAATCGTCGAGAAGGCCAAGAAAGACCTCGAAGAGGAAATCGTCCGCGTGGGCGAAAACACAACTCTCGAATTGGGGCTGTACAATTTCCATCCCGAACTGTTCCGCATGATCGGCAAGATGAAATATCGCTCCAGCTATGGGCAGAACCTTTTGAACCACTCGGTGGAGGTGGCGCACATATGCGGAATCATGGCAGTCGAGTTGGGTCTGGATCCGGCATTGGCCAAACGAGCCGGTATGCTGCACGACATCGGCAAATGCGTTGACCAAAGCACCGAAGGCCCCCACGCAATGTTGGGATTCGAGCTTGCCAAGAAATTCAAAGAGAACCACGTGGTTGCCAACGCAATCGGCGCCCACCACGAGGATATGGACATGGAATCGCCCTATGCAGTGATCGTCCAGGCAGCCGACAGCATCAGCGGCGCCCGCCCTGGCGCCCGCCGCGAATCGCTCGAGAACTACGTCAAGCGCCTCGAGAAACTCGAATCGCTGGCCAACAGCTTCGAGGGCGTCGCCAAAACGTTCGCCATTCAGGCCGGCCGCGAGGTGCGCGTCATCGTCGAACCCGAGAAGATCGACGACCCGACGAGCGACCAACTGGCATTCGAGATTGCCAAGCGCATCGAAGCCGAAATGGAATATCCGGGCCAGATCAAGGTTACAGTTATTCGCGAACGCCGCAGCGTGGCTTTGGCAAAATAATTAATACCGACTTTTCAAAATCACAACCCGCCCACTTTTGAGAGAATAAAGTTGGGCGGGTTGTTTGTTTTTCAAGCGGTCAGAAGGCTACAGAAAATATAGTTTGTACTTTGAATTTAATTGTATAATTTGAGATGATGAAATTGGATTCAAAAAATAAAAGATAACAATTTCCTCTTGGCATTCGTAATATATAGTAACCAATGAAGAATCTTGGATTGAATCGAATGGTAGCATAGACTTCAAGTAAGATTCTGAAATGAATAAAGAAAAAAAATGGATTTAACAGTACGAAACAGAAAGACGCCACCACCAATTCAACGCCTGACGGCCAGAAAGAAGCTGATTGCTTTTGGTTGGTATGGGGGCAAGTTCTCACATTTGGATTGGCTTTTGCCTCAATTGCCTGATTGCATGCACTATTGCGAACCATTTGCTGGCTCGGGTGCAGTATTACTGAATCGGGAGCCGTCACCGGTAGAAACTTACAATGATATTGATGGCGAAGTAGTTAACTTCTTCAAAGTACTAAGGGAAGACAAAGACAGGTTGATTGAACATGTTGCGCTGACACCCTTTTCGAGGGAAGAATTTGGAATTGCTTGCGAACTATCTCCGGATCTGACAAATCTCGAACGTGCGCGCCGTTTCTACGTACGTGCAAGGCAGGTACGAACAGGCTTGGCTCAAACCGCAACAATTGGCCGTTGGGCAAATTGTAAGAACACAAGCCGAGCCGGAATGAGCGGAGTTGTCAGCCGCTGGCTTGGTGGAATCGAACAGCTTGATTTCATTGCCGAAAGGCTCCTAAGGGTACAAATTGAAAACCGCCCTGCAACTGATGTAATTCGACTTTACGACAGCAAAGAAACACTTTTTTACTGTGATCCGCCTTATATTCACCAAACAAGAGGCGACACAAAATCTTACGGTTATGAAATGAGCGATTTCGACCATAAGGAATTAGCAGAAGTATTGAATTCAATCGAAGGCTTAGCCGCAATATCGAACTACGAATGCGAATTAATGGAAGAATTATATCCTAAGAATAAATGGACAAAAATAATAAGTCCAGAAAAAACCATCCATTCCACCAAGGATACTCGCCAAGAGGTACTTTGGGTTAATTATTCCATAGATGAATTGAAATCTAAAAATACCTATACTCTGTTTGCAAATGAATAAAAATTCTCCATCAGAAATATTAGAATATCTGCTACATAAGGCATCTAAAAGACTCTCAAGCTGCCCAGTTCAGCTAACCACGAAAGAAAGAGCAGAAGCAATTTGCAGGTGCAATACTAATAAAGCTCCAATAAGGTTTTTGATGTCGTGCCTTCTGGCCAAAATTGACGATCCTAAGGTTGATATTAGGAAGCCTTACACAGAAATCGAGGGCGAAGATACTTTTTCCGGCAGATTCTATGATGAACGATTTGTTGAATTATTTGTTCATAAATACAAATTGCCTTGCAATCCGACAACTGCGTATCTGACTCCGGCATTCAGAAACCTCGATAGGACTCTCACGACAGATCTTGCCTTAGTCGGTAGGCCAAGAGAAGTGTATGTGGACACACTATTAGTTCTTGATTCAGTTTTCTCAGGGAAGGAAAAACCTGAGGACGTATTACAGGAAATTATTCGCTTACTTCTTATAATCAAATCCGAAGACGAATCAAGAATGAGTCAATTAATTGCGGACCTAAAACAACCTGAAGACGTGTTGCCGCTCGCGAGTGAAGAAATTGTACAGCTATTGGTGCAACACCTAAATTGCAAAGGAGCAAGCCGTTTGCCAGTGCTGATAATTGCTTCAGCATACCAAACAGTCCAAGGACAAATCGGTGAGCAAAATAAATCATTGCAATCGCACCATGCCGCTGATAAACAAACAGGAGCGATTGGTGATATTGAGATTACTCTTGCAAATAGTGACCACATTGTAACGTGCTACGAAATGAAAGACAAAAGAGTTACTAAAACAGATATTGACATTGGCCTACAGAAAATATCAAAATCCAACGAAAGAATCGACAATTACATTTTTATTACCACCGAACCAATCGAGGTTGAAGTTTCTGAATATGCGAATTCATTGTACGAGAAAACGAACGTTGAATTTGCAGTATTGGACTGCGTAGGGTTTATTCGCCACTTTCTTCATTTCTTTCATCGAAAAAGAAACGTTTTCCTAAACAATTACCAAGCAATGGTTCTATCGGAACCGACTAGTTCTGTCTCCCAACCTTTGAAGGAAGCATTTTTAGCACTGAGGCGTGCTTCCGAAGCCGATAGAAGATAGCTTTTTCGAATTTGTTTTTATTTTGATAATTATTTTTAAATACAATTTTCGACAAACAAGAATTTCTATCACTTTCCAATATTAAACCATGGAAATCAAATCAATTAAACTGATCTGCTACTCGCCTACTGGTACCACAAAAAAAGTAGCACAAAGCATCGCCAAGGGATTCGGCGCCGAAAGCCTCAGCATTTCCGACATCACCAAACCGGAAGCAAGGCAGCGCGCCATCGAAGCAATCGAAGGCGAACTGCTGATCGTGGCCGTTCCGGTCTATATGGGAAGGGTCCCGGCGCTGATTAATGATTCCTTGAAAGCAATCAAAGCGAACGGAAACCCTGCGGTTTGCGTCGTCGTCTATGGGAACCGGACCTATGGCAATGCACTTTTCGAGCTGAAGGACATTATGGCCGGTATTGGCTGCCGCCCCGTGGCCGGCGGTGCATTCATTGGTGAGCACTCGTTTTCCACCAAAGAGCTACCGGTCGCCGAATCTCGGCCCAACGCCAAAGATTTGGAATTTGCTGAGGATTTCGGCAAACGCATCAGGTGCAAGATGATTCCATTAAATTCACTCGGCGAAATGGCCGAGACCGCATTCCCTGGCGAATATCCTTATGGCGGCGTTACGGAACTGTGGAGCGTCGATTTCATCGAAATCAGCGACAAGTGCGCCAACAAAGGCATTTGCGCCACTGTGTGCCCGACTGGCGCCATTACGCCCGCGAATCCCAAGGATATCGACATCAATAAATGTATCAGCTGCTGCGCCTGCATCAAGGCCTGCCCCGAGAGCGCGCGCACGATCAAAGACAGCCAGGTCAAAGATGCCGCAGTCCGGCTCAACACAATGTGCGGCACGCCGAAGGTAGCGGAAGTGTTTTTGTAAATGGTGTTCGGCATTGAAACAATTCTCGGATTTATTTGAGATTTTGCGATTGATTAAGTAACAACCAATGAAGAAGATTCTGACTTACAAAAAAACTTGGATTGCAATTGGCTCGATAATAGTTGCGCTTTTGCTGTTTGACTACTTCGGCACAGGAATGATTATTGATATCAGGGGCGGATTGTTCACGATGCTCCAATCAAATTCGACCAAGAAACCGATTTTACCCAGCAAATATAAATTGAATTACCAGAAGATTTCCATTGAAACCAAAGACAACTTAAAACTCTGCGGATACGTTATCAGAACAAACCCCGAGAAACAAAAAGGTACGATGATCTTTGTTCATGGCATTCGCAGCTCCAAGGAATGCAACCTGCCGAGATGCAAAATGCTGGCCGACAGCGGATATAATTCTGTGATTATTGATTTGCGGGGCCATGGCGAAAGCGATGGTGAGTATTGCACTTATGGATATTATGAAAAAGATGACTTAAGCATTCTAATCGATTCAATTTCTTGCATTCCAGATTTGAGCAAAAATATTGGTATATGGGGCGCATCTTTGGGCGGGGCGGTAGCTATGCAAACAATGGCAATCGATAAGAGGATTAAGTATGGCATTATCGAGAGCACGTTTTCGGATTTGAATACGATTATTCATGATTATACTCGTCTGTGTTTTGGATTCGATATTCCCTTTTTAACCAACTATCTGCTTTGGCGTGCGGAGTGTGTTGCCGATTTCAAAGCTGAAGATGTCGTCCCATACCAATCGGCTCGGCAAATCACACAGCCGGTATTGATCGCCCATGGCGCGAAAGATGACAGAATCAATATCGAATATGGCAAAAAAAACTTTGCTAATATTGACTGCCAGGACAAAGAATTCTTCGAATGCCCCGATGCTGATCACGAGAATCTTGGAGTTGTCTGCGCGAAAGAGTATAATGAAATTGTTTTCAAATTCTTGAACAGACAACAATAATTGAATACGGTTTCATTCTATTATGATCATTGAATAGGTTGAGGACTAACTCGCCGAACTGAGCGCTAATTGATTGGAATGCTTGATTTTTGAAATGATATAAAATTATATATGGAATATTTCCCTGCCGCCAAGATGGAAGAAATCGCCGAAGGGCAAACGAAGCTAATCCACCACGAGAATGGCGATATCGTATTGTTCAACGTGGATGGCAGGCTCTTCTGCTGCTCGAACCTCTGCCCGCACCAGCACCGCAGCGAGCTGCACCGAGGCACTCTTCGCGGCGCGGAAATCACATGCCCAGTGCACGGCTGGGCTTTCTCGCTCGAGACGGGAATCGGCGCCCAAGGCGGGAAATTGAACATGCTCAAAGTGTACGAAGAGGACGGCTGGGTCTGGGCCGAAAAGCCAAAAAATAAGTTTTTATTCTGAGATCGACGAAAAAAATCAAACAGTCGTTTTATTGTTTCATAGCCACAGTAAATGCTTTCGGGAAACCAAGCAAAAAAATGCTTTCCCACAATTGTCAGAACCACATTATTTTATTGCGTTGTATTGTGTTTGTGTCGTAAATTTGAATACGGTTCGATGGGGCTATCCCGAAATTGGCTTGGGAATTGCTTCTTTTCCGAAAGGAATGATTCAAACGCACCGAGCGGACAGTGAGATTTGAAATATAAAAATAGTATTACATAAATATTTACCAAATAATAGTTCATTCATTTTAATATCAGGTATAAATGAAAACACTTATTGAACCTTTCAAAATCAAAACAGTAGAATCGATCCCGATGACTACTCTCGAGCAGCGCGAGCGCTATTTGAAGGATGCTTCCTACAATACGTTTTCGCTGAATTCGGAATACGTAACTATCGATTTGCTGACCGACAGCGGCACGACCGCTATGAGCTCCCGCCAATGGGGTGCCATGATGGACGCCGACGAAGCCTACGCAGGATCGAGAAGCTATTATAAATTTGAAAAAATCCTCAAGGAAATCACCGGATTCAAGCACATCCTCCCGACGCACCAAGGACGCGCCGCCGAGAGAATCCTCTTCACGGTCATGGCCGAAAAAGGCAAAATCATTCCTAACAACACGCACTTCGACACAACTCGTGGGAATTTGGAATTCCGCGATGCAGTGGCAGTGGACCTTCCGACGGCGATCGGCTCGAAGCCCGACGTTATTGCCGATTTCAAAGGAAATATGGACATCGACAAATTGGAAGAACTGATCCAAAGCGTTGGCAAAGAAAATATTCCTGTTGGTATGATCACCGTTACCAACAATTCCGGTGGCGGCCAGCCCGTTTCGATGGAAAACATCCGCAAGACCAAAGAAGTGCTCTCCCGTTATGGAATTCCGTTCTATATCGATTGCTGCCGCTTCGCCGAGAATGCCTATTTCATCAAACAACGCGAAAAAGGCTACGAAAACAAAACAATTAAAGAAATCTGCCAGGAAATGTTCTCGTACGCCGATGGCGCCACGATGAGCGCAAAGAAAGACGGACTTTCCAATACGGGCGGATTCATCGGAACGAACGACGACGCAGTCGCCGAGAAACTCCGCACAGTCCTCATCGTTACCGAAGGCTTCCTCACCTATGGCGGCTTGGCCCGCCGCGACCTCGAGGCCCTCGCAGTCGGTTTCGAAGAAGTATTGGACGAAAACTATCTGCGCTACCGCATCGGCCAGGTGCAATACTTGGGCGATAAGCTTATCGAAGCCGGCGTGCCGATACTTATGCCCCCAGGCGGCCATGGCGTCTATATCGATGCTAAACGCTTCCTGCCCCACATCGAGCCGCGTTTCTTCCCTGGCCAAACCATTAGCTGCGAACTCTACCGGCTGGCCGGTATCCGCGCTTGCGAAATCGGATCGGTGATGTTTGGCCGCGAAGACGAAAACGGAGTGTTCCACGGCGCAAACATGGAATTGGTCCGCATGGCAATCCCCCGCCGCGTCTACACGCAGAACCACATGGACTACGTCGCCGAAGCATGTATCGAAGCATACAAGAACCGCGACAACATGAAGGGTATGCGCATCGTTTGGGAACCACCCTTGTTGCGCCACTTCACCGCAAAATTCGATTATGTGAAATAATCATCACGGCTATCGCTGCGGTCTCCCGCGGCAACAATTAAAAAAAGCGCCCCCCAAACAAAAGATTGAGGGGCGCTTTTAAATTTTGTTCTATAGCGAATGGGGGGTAGGTTCTGACCATCTCATATATTGCGCAAATCAGTCTTTTCATATAGGAATAACGTGAATGTGAGGGGCTGTCTCAAAAGGGTCATTCTGAACGAAGTGAAGAATCCATGCCATTCATAAGTCCTTGCTAATAATGGATGTTTCACTTCGTTCAACATGACCAAAAACAGTTTTTCGGACTTTTGAGACAGCCCCCTACAGGGAGGTTGTTGGAAAAGTAGTATTTCAGTAACAATGGGTTCCGGCCAATTGCATACGTTGCGGTAAATTCTTGAAATATCTACAAATCTCCAAGCCCCTTCGCCAAAGGTGGAAAGGAGGATATTCGTGTAAGGCACTGACAATATTAGAGATATGGATATATTCGAGAACCCACGGGTTAACCCGTGGGATGGTACAAAGAGACCATTTCAACACTCTCTTAGTAAAACAGCCTAACTTAGAATTCACACAGCGTGTTATCGGAACATTGTCTTTTTATTGGTTAGTTCCTCTTCGCGTTTGATTTTAATTTGTACATCTTTCAGTCGGGCCATGTCGTGGGCGAGGTTGAACAATTGCTGTTCCGAATGATTTATGCCGGAGATCATTTCCGAGAGGGCTTCGGATTGGGTGCGCGAAGCAAATTCGGAAAGTTTGCTGCGGAAAGTGAAGAGAGCCGTCTCGAATTCTTTCGATTGCGCTCGGAGTTGGAGCATGTTGTCAAGGAATTTGCCGGAGAAAATAAGCTCGTCGGTTTCGTCTGGTATCCCGTTCTGGGCGCCAAGTTCGAGTATGGCACCAAGTTCGTTTCGTGCGCGCAAACTGTTCGAGCTGACGTAGTCGAGGAACTCGAGCACTTGTTTCGTATCTATCGATATTTTGATTGAGTTGCTTTGCATGGCCCGCTCCAATCATATTTATTTACATATTTCGGAAGAACGTCTAATACTAAGAGCAAAAATTACGAAATTTGTTTCATCAATATTTTAATATTTTCTTAAAAGCGTGATTTTAATAGTTTTATATCGATCTGTATGAGTGGTGAAACATGGCTCATTGGTATATTTCATGGGTAAATAACTGTTCAATTCATCGAGATATGAATTTCAAAATTGTCAAGATATTTCATCCGATGGCTGCCAGCGCAACGAATCAATTACGAATGACTGGCCGGGATCAACGGATTCGCATTAGATAATTCGCTATTGAGCCTCGAAACCCATTTACTACAATAGCATGTGATTTGTTGGGCCTTGCTAAAATATTATTCGATTGAAACCTTCTATTGATTTATTGAAAACTGTTCATATCCAATTATACCCAACGGAGAAGTGCTATGGGAAAAGGTAAGCACAAAAAACAAGATAACACAGAGAAAAGTCCGGCCGGAAATGCAGAATTCGTCCGCTATAACGACGAAGGCAAACTGCGCGGAGCGTACTACGACCGCGAATTGATCCGGCTCCAAACTGAATTGGTCAAGATGCAATACTGGGTGAAGGAAGCTGGCCTTCGCGTGGTTATTATTTTCGAGGGAAGGGACGCGGCCGGGAAGGGCGGCGTCATAAAAAGGATTGCCGAACCGATGAACCCTCGCGGTTGCCGCATCGTCGCTCTGGACAAACCGAGCGACCGCGAACGTTCGCAATGGTATTTCCAGCGCTACGTTACGCACCTGCCCGCCGCCGGCGAAATCGTGATCTTCGACCGCAGCTGGTACAACCGCGCCGGCGTCGAACACGTCATGGACTTCTGTACGGACGAGGAATACCAAGAGTTCCTTCGCTCCACGCCCGAATTCGAACGCATGTTGGTGCGCTCCGGGATCATCCTCCTCAAGTACTGGTTCTCCGTCAGCGACGAAGAACAGGAACGCCGTTTCCGCGACCGTGCGATCGATCCGGCCAAGCGCTGGAAACTATCGCCGATGGACTTGAATTCGCGGGACAAATGGGTGGAATTCTCCAAGGCCAAAGACGAAATGTTCCGCTATACCGATATCAAACAAGCCCCGTGGTGGGACGTCGAGGCAGACGACAAACGCAAGGCGCGCCTGAATTGCATTTCGCACATTCTCAGTTCCATTCCATACGAGGACGCCACGCCCGAACCGATAGAGCTTCGCCCCAGAAAGATAGACAACTCATACATTCGCCCGCCACGCGAGGAACTAAACAGCGTCCCGGATTTGTATTGAAATAAATTTATGTTACGCTAATAATATGTTTAGATGGATTCCGATCCCTCTCTAACAAGAGGGGGTTAGGGGGTGTGTAGCACGATAAGATTGACTCGGTTAATTCTAATAAAGAATAGATACCACTTCATGTATAGGCTCCGAGCATTATTTTTTCTGCCCCATCCCATCTACCTAAGGGCACTTCGCGATTCAATGTTTTTGAGAATCAATTCGGCGGTGTGTTCGATTTCGTGCGAAGAGTCGATGACAACGATTCGCTCGGGGTGGGCGCTGGCAATCGCGTCGAAGCCACAGATCACCTTGTGGAAGAAATCATCACCACTTTTCTCGATGCGGTCCGGCGCGGAGCGGTGTTTGGAGCGTTTGTGGGCCAATTCGAGCGATACGCGCAGGTAGAAAGTCAGGTCCGGCGCCAGGCCTTGCGTGGCGAATTTATTGCAATCATTGACATAATTGATGTCCAATCCTCGGCCGTAGCCTTGGTAGGCAGTGGTCGAATCGAAAAACCGATCGCACAGGACGAAGACCCCACGCTCGAGCGCTGGGCGAATGACGGTTTGCACGAGGTTGGCCCTTGCTGAATTGAACAAAAGCAATTCGGATTCGGCGGAGATGTGTTCTTTCGATTCGAGCAAGATATCTCGGATGGATTCCGAAAAGGGAGTGCCGCCCGGTTCGCGCAGTTTGATTACTTCTTTGCCCGCATCGTTGAGGAATTTCTCCAGCCGAGCGATTTGGGTCGTTTTCCCGCAACCATCAATTCCTTCGAATGTTATAAACATTTTGCGCCTCCCACAATAACAACGAACTCGCCCTTTACTGTTTGCCGTTCGGCCAACTGACGCTGGCATTCTTCGGCGCTTCCGCGTATGAACTCTTCATAGACCTTGCTGATTTCCCTGCAAAAGCAGACCCGGCGGGCCGGCCCGCAGTATTCAACGATTTCTTCGGCCAATTTCGCTGCCCGGTATGGGGATTCGTAGAGAATTGCTGTGTGCTGCATTTCGGCGAGGGCTTTCATAAAAGTCTGGCGGCCTTTCTTTTGCGGCGGGAACCCAAGGAACACGAAACTATCGACGGCCATACCGCTGGCGGTCAGAGCGGGGACGAAAGCCGTTGCTCCGGGCAGAGGCACGATTGCGACGCCCGATTCGATGGCCTGATGCACCAGCCGATACCCGGGATCGGAAATGCCCGGCGAGCCGGCATCGGTAGCGAGCGCCACGCTTTTGCCGGATTCGGCCAGGGCTACTAATGCGGCTGCCTTCGCCTTTTCATTATGTTCGTGGAAACTATCGAATTTCTTTGCATTGATTCCGTATTGCTTCAAGAGGTTGCCGGTGTGGCGCGTGTCCTCGCAGGCCACCACGTCCGCCGAGGCCAGCACACGCAGCGCGCGAATGGTAATATCTTCCAAATTCCCAATCGGGGTCGGTACCAAATATATGGCCGGAGCTAATTGAACAGGTTCAATATTTAAACAATCTAATTTCAAATTTGTATCTTCAGCTTTTAAATAAAACTATTCGGATGTTTCATGTTTAAAAGGTAACTAATAACATATAAACCGAAACGAAAAAAGAGTATAAAAATTATATCAAAACAACTCTAAGCCTTTTTCTTGCATTTTCTTCAGGAAAGTGCGGCGGTGCAGCGGGGTCGGTCCGAACCGCTCGAGCGCGCGGTAATGTTCGCGAGTGCCATATCCTTTGTGGCGTGCGAAACCATATTCGGGGTATTCGGCGTCGGCAATTTCCGTCATAAACCGGTCGCGAGTAACTTTGGCAATTATCGAGGCCACAGCGATCGACAGGCATTTCGAGTCGCCACCGACGATTGTTTTAAAGGGAATTGATTTGTCGTAGAACTTATTGCCATCGATCAAAAGGAACTCCGGCCGGGGCAGCAGCTGGGCAATTGAGCGAACCATTGCCTCGAGGGCTGCATTCAGTATGTTAATCTTGTCAATTTCCTCGGGCGAAGCGCTCCCCACGCCGATCGACAGGGCATTCTCTTCGATTATCGAAATCATGGATGTCCGTTTCTTCTCTGTCAGTTTTTTCGAGTCGTTGGCGCCCGCAATCTCTGCCACCCCGGGCCTCAAGATGACGCTGGCGGCCACCACAGGCCCCGCAAGGCATCCGCGGCCGGCCTCGTCGGTACCCGAGAAGCAAATGCCATCTTCGATTAGTTTTATTTCTTCGCTGTGCAACTGCATCGGGAACGTCCCCAAAAAACAAATACAAATTACAGAAATATTAATTAACCACAAAGCTGGCTGCGGCGACGCCCGCAAATCATTGAAAATTACTGTTGGATTCGAGGTGCTGGTGGCGAGGCCACGGTACGATTTTGTTCCGATACTCGCCAGTCCCGCAGCCCGAAACGAGAGGCGCTTGAAGAAAATCTTTGAGTCTTTCATACGGCTTTCATTTCCATACGTTAATTTTGCATTTGATTGGCGTTACGAAATGGACGGACACTATGAAACGATTTATGACAATACTTCTTTTGCTTTGCTTCCCGATTGCCGGGATCGCATCGGCGCAACAAGTGAGCGTGCAGGAGAGCAATGTGAAGAAAATCGAGCGCCCCAAGTCCACGAAGAAAAAAAATAAATCCACCCAATCGAAATCCAAAAAACAAGCGCCGAAGGCCGCTCCGCCGCCGAGCGCGACCGCGCCCACTCCCGCTGCCCAGCCCGATTCGTCCAACGTCGTGAAAAAGCAGAAGAAAATCAAGAAAATTGCCAAGCCCAAACTCAAAACCAAGAAAACCCGCTCAGCGAAGAAATAGACTATTTCTCAATTTGTACATGCAATGATTCTTTCCATCATTGGAAAGATATCGTGGTATGTTGTGGGGAAATAACGTTGTAGGGGCACGGCACGCCGTGCCTTCGAAATAATATGATACACACCTAAATACAATATATTGTTCTATGTAAATCATTCCCTCGGGCGGGTTTGGAACCCGCCCCTACATCAAATCATATTTCATCACATCTGCTAATCAACTCATCCGATGACTGCCGGAGCATCGATTCAATTGCAAATGAATGCCCAAGAGTCATCAGATGAGTGTATAGTACATCTATTTTCATGGCACTTGAATGGTTACTTTTTGTTTTCGTTGAGCATTATTTCAAAAACCTCACGTGGTATGATCGTTAGAGTCTGGTCTTTGATGTTGAACAATGAAACATACTTTTCGCTGAAAACCAGGTGCTGATCCTCTACCAACATAAATTTATAAAGAAGAAGCGTGCATATATCAGTTGCATCGATGTATTCAGAAATGATATGGTTATGCATGGAAAATTCCACTTTCTTTTCTTTTTCCTGTCTTAGATCTGTTAGATTAATCAGCGCATTGTGTATTCGCCTTTTCGAGGTGAGGCGGTTGGATTCATCAAAGAAAAGCTCGTAATCATTGCCAATCAGCACTTCGTTCTTTGTCGGGCCGGTCAATACGACGACTTTCTTTTCACCGTTGCGGACGATTGGAATTAGATTGAACCGAGTGTTTTCGTAGAATCTAAATATGGTATCCTTATCTTCAGGAATTCTTGCAATTGCTTCCTCGCGCAAAGCCATTAAATCCTTTTCAATTGCATTCATATCCGGGTGCTTTGTGTCGGCAGTTAACTCAGTGCTCTTGGGCAGGTTGGCGAAACGATACCGCACCAGTACCTTCGCCGGAGACGATTGGTCGTAGAATACGGAATAGACAGCGTCGCCCGGAACCTCATACGAAAAGTACCCTTTGAAACTATTCAATAATTCCTTGAAGTTCGCATTGAAATCATCAGACGAGTGCCACGAAGCCTTTTCCAGCCGAAAAAGGAACTTGCCTTCGTTAAGTATCGAATCTGCAATTGCCTTTAGCTGCAAGTTGTTCTTGGGTGGTGCCTTTTTCACGGTTCTGCAAGCAACAGCTGAAAGAACTATTAAAACAAACAAAAGAAATTTTTTCATAAGTGCCTCTAAGTTGGGGAATATTGTTCATAAACAGATAACAAATCCACATAAATGGCGTAAGCTTTTTTTCCGGTTCAAGACAATTCAGAAATGTTCGATTGGTTTTCTTTGCTTTCTTTCTGATTCCTTATGCTCGAATAAATAACAAATCCTAAGGCAAAGCCCGTAATTAGTCCACCGATATGGCAAGCATTGTCGATAGTAGGATTTTTCGCCCCGTTAACAATATTCATAACAATAAAAACAATAGTGTTCGCCATCATGACTTTGCGTTGCTCCTTGGGGAATACCTTTGTGAAAGACAAAGAGAGCAACGCTCCGAACATTCCGAAAATTGCACCCGAGGCGCCGACGCTAATAATACTGACGTTAACCACCCCACTGGCAAAAGATCCTGCCAAGCCACATAAAACGTAAGTTATTGCAAACCGTTTAGCGCCAATAATCGGCTCCAGCAGGAAACCAACCATCAGGAGGCCATACGCATTGAAGAGCAAGTGCATGAATCCGCCATGAAGGAACATCGACGTAAACAACCGCCAGAATTCTCCATCGCCTACGCTGGGAGCGTAATTGGCTCCCCATTTGTACAGGCTGATCGGATCGAATTGGAAGAAACCCAAGCCAGAGAAAACCATTGCGAGGAACACTAAAATATTCGCGTATAGTATTATTGGCGTTGATTTGAATCGCTCGCCAGGGATGAAGATATGCGATATTTTTCTCACCTGTTTTCTCGCCTCAACTTCGGCCTCTAGCTCAACCGAAGTTAATTCTTTGTCTTGCGGATCCTTGAATTGCAGCAGTAGAATCAGTAGGTTCCACAAAAGGCTTAAACCGAAAAACGAAGCGATCATTATACCAAACGGAAGCGTACTTCTCGACTCGAAATCATCGTATTCGGGCACGAGCACTAAATACTTATCAGCAGACATCTTGCTTTCTCTGACAGCTGATTGCATCTCGTCGAACCTGGAATCCGTAGGCTTCAATAATCTATAGTATTTCGGATGCTTTTCGCTGATTTTTTTAAACTCTACTGATTTATCGACCGAGTAGTTCGAGATGCTTGCTTTAAGCTCGTTTTCGCTCTTGTTCATGGAAAACGATTCCACGAAAGTCTGCCCACACCAAATTGAATGATTCTTTTTCGTGGTGTCTTGGCTGAATTCCATTGGCATGACGAAGTCGCCATGGACAGTAAGTTGATTGTGGCTTTTTCCTGTTATATCGCTTTCCCATTTGGCATTGATCCTTCCCTTGACGAATACAACCGAATCGATCTTATAGTAATGAGTTGGATTGTCCAAATTGATTTCCGTTATATTCGTAACGTTGCTCAATCCGCCCATCTCGCTTCGAAGATAGTGCATCGAACTGATGGCGGGTGCTGCAAGCAAGGCAATTGAAAATATGTAGAAAAAAACAACAAAATCCGATTTGCCCTTTTTTGTGCGAAATTTTGTAATTCTATTCCGGAAAACAAGAAGCACTAGTCCAGTTGCCAAAGCAACTGCCGCTGCGTCTATCAACATAGAATTCACTTCTATCAATCGAAGATTGATTTCGAAAATCCAGCAAGCGAGCGAAATAACTATCAGAAATGAAACCGATGTAATTAACATCGGCACCGTAAATAATTTGATTCGGGCGGAAATATTATTTATCATTTCAATAATAATTGGTGAAACTAAATTTGATTATTTCAAGTGTTTATCTTGCTTTAATAAAAGCCGCAACTCGACTTCTGAATGAATTTTCTAGGGGACAATAACTACACTTGCAAAATACAAAAAAGTTTCTATATAAACAACAAACCCCACTCCAACGAAGGAGCAGGGTTTGTTTGAATACTGAATATGATTTTCGCCTGGAGCTTATTCGTCCACTTTTGCGCGCATCGAATCCCAAACGAAATAGACGATAAGCAGAGCGAATGCGCCCAATGCCAGCCATTCGGCACCGATGCTCTCGAACCATTCCTTGTTCAAATCGCGATTGAGCAAATTGAAGAAGATGAGCAATGCACCGACCACGCCGAAGATCGCAGCGCCGGCCATAAAGCCCGATGCGATGAGCGTGCCGCGCTGGTTGCGGGCATTGACCAGTTTTTCGTCCTTCGAACTCTTGTTGATAAAGTAGGCGAGCAAACCGCCGACCAGCAACGGAGTGTTAAGGTCCTGCGGCAAATACATACCCAAAGCGAACGCCAAGGGCGCGATGCCGAGCCAGTTCATGAAGAGAGCCATCATGGCGCCAACCAAATAAAGGCCCCACGGAATCGGTTTGTCGGAGTTCATAAGTCCATCGATAACGGCTGCCATAGCGTTGGCCTGCGGAGCCGAAAGCGGCGATTGCGAGACTTTCATAAGCGAATCGTAAGCAGGTTTTTCGATCGAGTATTGGCGCTGGGCGATGTCGCGCTCGTCCATAATCATCGATGAGCCGTCCTTCGCCACGGCAATGCTGTCCAAAGCAGTTTTGGATTTGGCGAATGTGGTCGTGAAACTTGCATATTGATCGTTTGTCATGGTAACTGTTTTCTTGAATCCATAGGCGTCGTTCAGGATGAAAATCACGAGGCCCACGGTTGCGGCCGAAACGATGACGCCGAGGAATTTGAAACGTTGCTGTTTGAGCGGTGTGGAGCCGAGCCAGTAGCCCACCTTCAGGTCGGTTACGAAGCCGCCGGCCATCGAAAGCGCCGTGCAGACGATGCCGCCGATGAGCATTGCTGCCACCACGCCGTCGTTGCCCTTCAGGTCCACGTTCACGAGCACGATCGAAGCCAGAATAAGCGTCATCAGCGTCATACCCGAAACCGGGTTCGAACCGACGATGGCGATTGCGTTAGCGGCCACAGTCGTGAAGAGGAACGAAATAACGAAGATAATCGCGACGGAAACGATTGCTTGCATAAGCGTTACGTGAACGCCGAAATAGATGAAAAGGAAGGATGCGATGAGCGTAACGATGATCATCTGCATGACGAATCCCATTTTCATATCTTTTTGTGTGCGTTCGGTATCGACCACGTGCGAAGCTGTTTTGCCGCCGAAAAGCCCTGAGAATGCCAAAGAGAAGGCACTTCCAATAACTCTCCACGATTTGATGATACCGATCATACCGGCCATTGCAATCGCGCCGATGCCCACGGGGCGGACGAACTGAGTGAAAATGGCACCCGGGCTCATGGCTGCGAAGAAGTTCTCCTGGCCGGGTCCGGCAATCATGCCGCCCAATTGATTGATGAACGGGATGAAAATGAACCACGAGAAAAGCGAACCAAGAGTGATGATAAGCGAATATTTCAATCCGATAAGGTAGCCAAAGCTGAACACAAGCGAGCTGACATTCATTTTGAAGATCAGTTTCATGTCTTGGGCGAGCTTTTCGCCAACGGGAATGATCCTCGACGTAACCTGTTCGCCCCAAAGGTGCAGTGAATTGAACATGAAATCGTAGATACCGCCCAGCAAACCACTGACGACGAGCGTGAGGGCCTGTTTGCCGCCCTTTTCGCCCGTAACCAGGATTTCGGTCGTCGCGGTGGCCTCCGGGAATGGGAACTTCCCGTGCATTTCCTTGACGAAGTACTTCCTGAATGGTATCATGAACAGAATGCCCAAGAAACCTCCGAGGAGCGAGGCAAAGAATATTTGATAGAATTCAACGTTAAGCTTCAGAATGTAGAGCGATGGAATTGTGAATGCAGCGCCGGCCACGATAACGCCGGAGCTTGCGCCGATCGATTGGATGATGACGTTCTGGCCGAGAGTCTTTTGCTTTTTGAAAGCGCTGGCCACGCCCACTGCAATAATCGAAATCGGAATGGCGGCCTCCATTGCTTGGCCGATTTTCAAACTGGAATAGGCCACGGCTGCTGTGAAAATCATTGCCATGACGATACCCCAAATCACTGACCACGGCGTGATTTCCGGGAAAGACATGCTCGCGGGCATAATCGGGTGGTATTCCTCGCCCTGTGCCAATTCGCGGTACGCATTCTCCGGCAAACCGATGGTCTTGTTGTCGTTGTTTTCCATAAACCTCCTGAATTTAAAGAATTAGACTAAAAAAATATATAAAACGTTATATTTCAAATAATACAATTACTCAGTATTTCTCTGCTGGAAATCATAGAAATACAAAATTACAATATACTCATAAATTATTAATAATTAAAGAGATTTTTGTGCTGTCTTTGGTTCCGTCCGTCGGCCGTCCGTCCGGTGCGATTGGTTAATTTTATCTTATGATTGTTTAACTCTTGGATTTCATCCGTAATAGTCGTAATTTTTGTATTGGACTATGCCGATTTGCTTGAATTGTTTTACTTTGCATAGCCGAAATAATTAGGTGGCGGCTGCCACTTTATTTTTCAAGGGCAGCGCAATGACGAAAGGAAAGATTAATAGGAATTCTTTTTTCCTAATATTAGTAATAAAACCAATAATATGAACGAACTAATAACATCAATCGAATCGCTTTTCTCGTTCGGCGGGGCAAATGATTCCCTACGCACTTTTTTCCTGACTTGCATCGCAGTGGCTGCTTATTGCATAATGTTCTATGTGGTACGTTTCATAATCCGTCGCGATTTTTTGGCCTTTGGGCTGGTGCGCCGCCTGTTCTCCCGATTCCTCACTCGGCTGCCGGGCGAGGGCCTCACGGACGACGTCGCGCACTACATCAAGAAGAATGCCGGGCTGGGGACAACAATTTTCCTTGCGACCGCATCGGCGCCGATTATCACGTCCATGGGCTACTCGCAGCAGCTCGAAGAGTTCCTGCTCGTCGCCATCCGGACGATTGTGTGCATTAACGTAACGATACTCACCTTCCGGCTCGTCGGCACCCGCACGTTCGAGAGCCTGCTGCTCTTCATCAGCCAGAAGATCAAACTACAGGCGGATTTCTTTGTCTCGTTCTTGATAAAAATTCTCAAGGGCCTGGTGGCAATCTTCGGCGCGATAATGACTTTTCAATACGCCGGCGTCAATATCACAGCGTTCCTTGCCGGAATCTCGATCGCCGGTTTGGCTCTCGCTCTGGCCGCGCAGGACACGGTGAAGAATTTCTTCGGCTCGCTGACGATCCATATCGACCGCCCGTTCGCCCTCGGGGACACCGTTACAATCGATTCAAACAAGGGCAAAGTTACCGACATAGGCCTCCGTTCCACCGTCATCAGAACCATCGAAGGGGCGCAAATCACGATTCCGAACGGTAAGATTTCCGACTCGATCGTAAAAAACCACACCGCCGAATACAAAGAAGATTACTCCGACAGCATTTTCAAATATTCATCTTCGGACATTCCAGTCACTCTTTCGGCCAATTGCCCGGCCGAGAAGCTGCGCCGAGTGAAGTTGGAACTGCTGCGCATCATGAAGGAATTCAACGGCACCCAGTCCAGCGACGACTATTCGGTCGCGCTCGAATCCTTGGCCGGCAATACGGTTGTAATTCGTTGCAAGTGCATCCTGAAGCACAAAGACGCCTCTGCCGCTGCCGAAAAGCGCGAGGAATTGAATTTTGCGATACTCGAGTTGATTCAGAAACAGGAATTAGAAATAATATAAAACTATGTTCGCGAAGCTCAAGAAACTATTTCGTGACGAACACGCACCACGCCTGACCGCTTTTGATTTCTTCAAATACATCGGGCCGGGGCTGCTCGTTACTGTTGGTTTCATCGACCCGGGCAATTGGGCGTCCAACGTGGCGGCCGGCGCCGAATATGGCTACACACTGCTCTGGATGGTAACCCTCTCGACCGTCCTTTTGATCGTCCTCCAACACAATGCCGCGCACTTGGGCATTGCCACCGGGCTTTGCATCTCCGAGGCGGCTACGAAGCACCTGCCGCGTCCGGTTTCGGTTTTCGCGCTTTCCACAGCCGTCATGGCTTCCGTTTCGACCGCCATGGCAGAGCTGCTCGGTGGCGGCATAGCGCTCGGTATGCTGTTCGGGCTTCCGGTGCAATTGGGTGCGGTTTTCGTGGGTGCATTCGTATTTTGGATGTTGTTCTCGAGTTCGTACCAGAAAATTGAGCGTTGGATCATCGGTTTCGTTTCCTTGATTGGAATTTCTTTTATTTTTGAATTGTCATTGGTCGATGTGGATTGGGGCGCGGCCGCGCTCGGCTGGGTTACGCCGCAATTCCCCGACGGCTCGATGCTGATAATCATGTCCGTATTGGGCGCGGTGGTGATGCCGCACAATCTGTTTCTGCATTCGGAAGTGATTCAAAGCCGCCAATGGAACCTGAAGGACGATTCGATTATCAAACATCAATTGAAATATGAGTTCTACGACACGTTGATCTCGATGATAATCGGCTGGGCAATCAATAGCGCAATGATTCTGCTCGCCGCCGCTGTCTTCTACGCAGCCGGCACTAAAGTAATCGAGTTGGCAGACGCGCAGAACCTGCTCACGCCGCTCGTTGGGCGGTCGGCCTCGGTGATATTTGCTGTGGCGTTGCTGCTTGCGGGTGTGGCCTCGTCGGTTACGGCGGGAATGGCCGGCGGGACGATTTTCGCGGGTATGTTCGGCGAACCATACGACATCAAGGATATTCACACAAAATCTGGCGTGGCAGTTGTATTCATTCCTGCGCTGGCTGTGATATTTTTAATTTCCGACCCGTTCGAGGGCTTGATTATTTCGCAGATGCTGCTGAGCGTGCAGCTGCCGATCACTATTTTCTTGCAGATATACCTGACCTCGTCGGAGAAGGTTATGGGCCGCTTCAGGAACTCTCGTTTGGACTCGATCGCCCTCTGGACGATTGGGCTAATCGTGAGTGGGCTTAACGTTGCGCTGCTTGCGACAGCATTTTTTAGGAATTGAATTGTTCGAAACGAAACGAATTTGTAATGATGAGAGAAAAGCAGTTTTTATTTACCACACGAAACAATACTTTGATGTTTGGTTTTTTTTCTTTATAATAGCAACAATTGAAATTACAGAAATGATTTGAGTTATTGCTTAGAAGTGTTAGCAATTCGCAGTGTCATATATGAACTACAATAATAAAACAAAGACAGAATTGATCGCCGAATTGGAAGAATTGAAAAAGAGGCTGAACCTCGGCGGCCAATCGGAAGCAGCAAGTCAACAAGCAGCTTGCCTTTTCGAGACAGTTGTATCCAGTTCGCCGGACCTGATTTGGACTGCGGACCGCGATTTCAACATACTTTTCATCAACCGCACAGCGAATGGATTCGTGGGCTACATGCCCGAGGAACTAATCGGCGAGAGCTTAGGCCTGCTGTTCAAGACTCAGTCATATCAAACTCTTCGCGACAATGCCCGCACGCTCGTATCGAAGCCGGAGGCTCCGGAGCAAAACATTCAGCTGAGCGCAGAATTGGAAATTAGCGACAAGGGCGGCCAATCGATTTGGACAGAAAACAGTATCCGTCCGGTATTCGGAGCGGGCGGCGCCTTCGAGCATTTCGTCGGCACCACTCGGAATATCTCTCTACGGAAGTCTTTGGAAAACGAGCTTAACGAATTGAATACCCGTTTGGAGTCTTCGTATTCCAGCAAACCAAAGCAAGAAAAGGCTTTGCCCGCCGGCGAACTAAACAATTCGGATAATCGTTTTCGCGATTTCATGAACATGCTCCCGGAGTGCGTTTTCGAAACGGACAAAAACGGATTAATAATTTATATCAATAAACGCGGCTTGGAGATGTTCGGCTACACCCAAGAGGATTACGACCGAGGAGTGCACGCTACCGACCTTATTGCCCCGGAATATCGCAAGGACGCCCTCCAGTACCGAGAGCAAGCAATGAGCGGCCTACCGGTTCGTTTCGCCGAGTTTCTGGGCCTTCGCCGAGACGGGACGCGCTTCCCTTTGTTGATTAACTCTTTGTGCCACACATCGCAAGGCATTCCGTCGGGCACTCGAGGAATAGCACTCGACATTTCCGAACGGGTCAAGTCCGAGACCGCTCTGAAGGAGTCGGAAGCCAAGTTGCGGTCGATTATCGAGGCAACGGGCACGATTATGTTGCTTATCGACGAAGACAACGACCTGAAGTTTGCCAACCACGAGCTTGAGCGCCAGACGGGCTACTCATTTGAGGAATCGAAAGGTCAGGCCTGGTTGCAAATGATCCACGAAGACGATTTGGAAAAACTGCAAGAGTATTCTCGGTTGCGGAAAATCGATGCGAAAATGGCTCCGAAGGGCTACGAGATCCGCATTCGGGACAAGCAGGACACCATACGCTACTACTACATTTCCCTATCGAAAGACTTTACGTCGAACCTCAAAGTCGCTTCGCTTCTGGACATAACCGAGAGGAAACGCACAGAAAACGCACTCGTGGAAAGCGAGAAGCGTTTCAAAACCGCAATCGACAGCCTGCCATATATGTTTGCCATACTCGATTCCGCTTCTCGCTACAGGTTCGTCAACCGATACGCGCTCCAGTTGATGGGACGCCGGCTGCACGACCTTGTGGGATTGACCGACGAAGATGTGTTTATGGAGGACAATGCGAAGAAGATCTGCGCTCTGCGCAACGAAGCATTTTCGACTCGCAAATCGATTAGCGCAGACATCTCGCTCCGGACTGATTATTCTTACTACGATTACAAACTGACCTACATACCGATATTGGACGAGCTGGGGAACCTTAACCAAGTGCTCGTCTCCGGGATGGAAATAACGGAATCGAAACGCGCTTTCGAAGCGGCTCGGGAGAATTTCGAGTTGTTGAAGCAAACCTTTTTCAACTTGCCGATACCCGCCTATTCGCTCAATGCAAACGACGAGATTCGGTTCGCCAGCAGAGCGTTTTGCGAGCTGGTGGGCGTGCACGAAACGGAAGTTTTTGGCAGGAAAATTAGCGAGATATATGGCACAAGATTGCATTCCATCCCGAGGAACGAAATAAAACTGAACCTTAAGGAAAACGGTAGCGCAACGAGCCAATTGGAGTCGAAAAGCGATGCGAACAATGAGACTCGCACACTGACACTGAAGGCATCGGCGCTGCTAAGCGCATCCGGCAAATATGACGGCTCTGTCGAGGTGTTGGCAGGTTCCGCCGCCCCGGCGCCCGACTATTCGCGAATCGAAAGTTTCGAGGCAATATTCGACAATGCTCCGCTGGGGATTATGTATGTTGATTTCTCGCAGGCTATTGAATTCATCCGCCACTTGCAAGATAACGGTATCGAAAACCTCGAGAAGTATTTCTCGACCAACCAATACGAATTGGAGAAATTCTCCGGCAGGATCGACGTGCTCCACTCGAACGAAGCTTCGATGCAAATCTTCGGGAAGCATTTGCGGAAGGCAGTTCGGAAGATTTCGTTAGCCAAGATGCACCTTTACAATCGGCAGGCAATGATAAGCACTGCTTTGGCCTTGGCCGCCGGCCAACTCGAGTTTGAATGCGAAGGTAACTTCTTGCAGGCAAATGGCCTGGCCGAACCGCACGTTATTCGGTGGAAACGGCTGCCGGAAGACCCGAACAAGGGCATTATTTGCGCTTTCGTAACGGAACATCAGCTTTTGGGCCGGCCCACCAGTAGGGACGACAATTTCTTCGACACTTCGTTTGCCGATATAATTCCATTTCCTGTATTCGCCATCGACGAGAATGCTCGTTTCGCATTTACTAATAATGCTTTCTGCGATTTCTACGGCGTGGCCAAAGAGGACATCAATGGCAAGCACTGTTCGGAATACCCTGGGCCGCTCTGCCAACAGGACGATATACAATCGTTGCACGAGATCATATTTTCTCTTCAATCCCCGCAACGGATCGAACGGTCGTTCGTGGGGCCGAACGGCGAGACAGTTTACTGGGAGAGTATCAAAATACCGTTTTTCCACAGGAACAAAGGATACGTCTTGTTCATCGGCAGCGACATATCTGCTTTCAAACAGAGGGAAACCGCGCTCAGGGCAGCAAATTCATACAATCGCTCGCTATTCGAGACGGCAATCGACCCGATCTTCGTTGTCGATATACATTCGCAAATAACTGACGTCAATACATCCGCCGAGTTGGTTACGGGCCTCTCGAGGGACAAACTGATCGGAACGGACTTGCAGAAATACTTCACGGAGCCGGAGCGCGCCGAATCGTACATGCAGTCTGTGTTCCACAACGGAATGCTGACGGATTTCGAACTGAATTTGTTGCACATAAACGGATCGGCGTGCAGCATGGTTTGCAACGCTTCGCTGTTCACGAACGATGCAGGAAAAGTGCTCGGGCTGATGGCCACAGCTCGCGATATGACCGAGAGGAAACGCTTCATTTCGGCCCTTCGCGAATCTGAAAACCGACTGAGAGACCTGAATTCGACGAAAGACAAGTTCTTCTCGATTATCGCTCACGACCTGAAGAATCCACTCGCTTCGTTCGCCAGCATCACAGAAATGCTGCTGAAGAGCTTCGACGTGTTGCGGAACGACGAGAAAAAGGAAATGATTCAAAACGTCAATTTCTCTGCCAAGAAACTTACCGAGCTTCTCGAGAACCTGCTGACATGGTCGCGATCCCAAACCGGCAGGATTCAATTTACGCCCGATTTTATTAACTTGAAATATGTTTCGGACAATACAATTTCATTCCTGAAGATCAATTCTGATAAGAAAAACATCACGCTCCGAAACGATATTGCGGACTCCGTCGAGGTCTATGCCGATACGAATATGGTCTCGACAGTGATTCGGAATATTGTTTCAAATGCGATTAAATTCACGCCCGAAGGCGGCCAGATTTGCATATCGGCCGAGCTTGCCGAGCGGATAGTAACGGTTACGATCGAGGACAACGGCGTGGGCATCGAACCGGAAGGAATTCAGAAAATATTCAGAATCGACGAGAGCTTCAGCACTCCCGGCACGTCCAACGAAACGGGAACCGGCCTTGGGCTGATACTCTGCAAGGAATTCATAGAGAAACACAAAGGCACCATTTGGGTGGAAAGCACCAAAGGCGTGGGCAGCCGCTTCCGATTCACTCTGCCCAAGTATGTGCTGTGATTGGGCAATCCGTTGACTCTCCAAGCACTTGAATGCACACCCTTCGGAAGGTTGAGGCAGGCAATTGATATAAACGGTTCTAATATAAGACAAATACATAGATGTGCCACGCCTCCCAGGTGTGGCACATCTTTCTACTTGTCCCTTTTACCTTTTCCCTTGCAACTTGATACTCATTCAAATTTTATATCATCTCGTACAACACAATCGCTGCATGAGCTGTAGCAATCAATATATCCGGGCCCTTCAGCTTTTGGCGAAGAATTTCTCGGTAATTTTCATTAAATTGCAGCATTGATTTGATCAGATTCGGTTTGGCTATTATGACACTCAATGAATTAATTAATAACATCGGCGCCAACGCCACCAAAGGTTCCTTGGCGGAAAATATCACTAATGTTTGCTACGACTCGCGGAAAGTCGCTCCCGGCTCGCTTTTCGTGGCCATGCGCGGAACCGGCGCGGACGGGCACGAGTACATCGAAAAGGCAATTGCCGCCGGCGCGGCTGCCATCGTTTGCGACAGGCCCGAGCGCTTCGACGCCCTACCAATGGGCGTTGCTGCGGTCTTGGTGGAGAACAGCCGGAAGGCACTGGCCCGAATTGCCCACGAATGGTACGGCCGCCCAACTGAAAAAATGAGAGTTGTCGGCGTAACCGGCACAAATGGCAAAACCACAATCACCTACCTGCTGAAGGACATTTTCGAGGCCTGTGGCGAACCGACCGGAATCATTGGCACGACTGGGATTTTCTTCTCCGGCCAATCGATCGAGGCCACACACACCACTCCCGAATCGCTCGAGCTTGCCTCCCATTTCTCGCAGATGCTCCGGGCGGGCGTCCGCACGGTGATCATCGAAGCTTCGTCGCACGCGCTGCACCAGTCCCGGACGGACTGCATCGATTTCGATGGGGCAATCTTTACGAACCTGACCCACGAACACTTGGACTACCACAAATCGATGCCCGAATACGCCGCAGCTAAGAAGATCCTTTTCGATATGCTGCCCGCCACGGCTCCGGCCGTAGTATTCGACAATTCCGAATTCAGCCGCTTCCTGCTTGCGGACTGCAAATCGAATTCGCAAGCGCTTATCGGGCGAAACGCCGGCGACGACTGGCGCATCTCCGCCGAAAAGTTAGGCCTGGGCGAAAGCAGTTTCACACTATCGAACAAAGGCCAGGAATTCGCAGCCGAAACGCCGCTGCTCGGCAGCTTCAACGTGGACAATGCAGCCGCAGCGATCGCTCTCGCCGTGGAAATGGGCTGCCCGGCCGAAAAAGCCATCGAAGCCATCCGCCACGCGAAGGGCGCCCCCGGCCGAATGCAGCGCCAACAATTGCGCAGCGGGGCAATCGGCATCGTTGACTATTCGCACACGCCTGACGCACTCGAAAAGGCCATTGGCGCCGTCCGCGAAGTGCTACGATCCAATTCCCAAGGCCGGCTCGTTTGCGTATTCGGTTGCGGCGGAGACCGTGACCGCACCAAACGCCCAATCATGGGCCGAATTGCTTCCCAACTGGCCGACTTGGCAATCGTTACCGACGACAATCCCCGTACCGAGAATTCAGATGCCATTATTGACGAGATATTCGCCGGTATTGCCCCGGAATACATGAGTAAAACCGTGCGTATTCCCAACCGCCACGAAGCAATTCGCCACGCGGCAAACTCAGCCGAAACGGGCGATATCGTGCTCGTAGCCGGGAAAGGCCACGAGAACTACCAAATCATCGGCCATGAAAAACATCATTTCGACGATGCCGAAGAGCTGGGAGCCTGCTAAAGTTCGAATCTCGGCGAGTTATGAGAACCCTTATTTCGTAGAAGCGCGTCATGCAGTGCCTCAATAACATTTATCATCATCTTGGCGGGCTTTAGATTTGGATAGATTTCAATGACTTGGTATTTGGGGCTTTTGCCCACACAATACGTTATAGAACCGAATTTTTTTTTATCAATATATTCTATTCGAAAAGTACATCCAATAATGAAAAAAAACAAGCCGATAGTTGAAGTTGAAATTGTTGATAAAAACAATGTTGCCAAGATAAAAAAAAGAGAGAATATTGGATTGGTCGTATATGGAATATTTTCTGTGATAGTGCACATTATAATAAGCAATAATTTCGATGATATTGAGGGTTTAAATACAGTCGTCAGTTGGATGTTGGTACTGGCCGGAGTTTCAATATTCTCAGTTGTCATAAGCAAAAAAGTCGACAATGGCGCCATTGGCTTCTTTGGAAGCTTTCTCGTTGTACGAACGAACAATAGCTCCACCATTTTCCAATATAAAGACATCAAATCATACAGAATAAGAGAACAACTCATGGATGGAGAAGTTCCAGATAAGTATTTTCTCGAGTTGGACAGTCAGGGGAATTGCTATGAATACGAAATTGATATATCTTATAAATGCGATGTAGCGCCCCTTGAGAAGAGAATTAATGATGCGATGCAAAGACCATCAATTGTTGCTTCTGCATAAACTCAAATTGTGTGTTAGAAAAACCCTCAATCCCTAAATCCCGTGGCTCATCGCTATATTGAGTGGGTAATGCCTTCCGTGGTCACTGAGCTTGCCGAAGTGCGGTCACTGAGTTTATCGAAGTGCGGTCACTGAGTTTATCGAAGTGTCCCCTGATGTATGAGTACTTCTTTGACCTACTTAAATTATAGAGAATTATTGTATTGCCAGAAGTAGGGGCGAGGTAACCTCGCCCTCACATTTTGTATTATTACGAAAAGAAAGAAAACCTAATTTTCACAATGTTATTTGGGACTGCACCCACACAAAACAGCGAAGACCCTTTATTTTTTATCTGACCCTCACCTAAATCCTCTCCCAATGGGCGAGGACTTTTACTCCCTTCTCCCGTCGGGAGAAGGGCCGGGGATGAGGGTATAGCAAAAATGTCACATTTTAATGAACTAATTGGGATAAATACAGCCTCTGCAACTTCAGCATTTTCATGCACATAAAATTTATATCAATCCCAGTGTCCGCTTTTGTTTCAGAAGTTTGATTCAACACTTCAGACACAACTTCGACTAATGAGGCCGGCGCCAAGCCTGATTTCCATTTGCCTCTACAAGATTGGTTACAATCGCACACTTAGGTCGCAACCATTTCTTTGATTATTCCGGAATATACATTAATTTAGTATAGTATTAGAATTGAAAAACGATATAAGATAGTAAGGAAAAAATAAATGTCTGTCAGAGTTCGATTTGCCCCTTCGCCCACCGGCTATTTGCACGTCGGCGGCCTGCGTACTGCGCTGTATAACTACTTATTTGCCAAGCACCACGGCGGCAAGTGCATCCTCCGCATCGAGGACACCGACCGCACCCGGTTCGTTGAGAATGCCACCGAGAACCTTATAGAATCGCTTTCGTGGGCTGGCGTACATTTCGACGAAGGCCCCGTGCAGGGCGGTTCATACGGGCCATATACCCAATCGGAACGCTTCGCGCTCTACACCAAATATGCCGCCGAACTGCTCGAACGCGGCCTGGCGTACTACGCCTTCGATTCGGCCGAACAGCTTGACGAAATGCGCAAGAAGCAAATGGACGATGGCATCACCGCCAAATACGACCGCCACACCATGCGCTCGCAATACACGCTCGGCGCCGAAGAAACCAAACGGCTGATCGACGCGGGCGAGCCACACGTCATCCGCATGAAAGTGCCCGAAGACGAAGAGATTGTTTTCGCGGACGTGATCCGCGGCGAAGTGCGCATACACTCCCGCGAGGTGGACGACCAAGTGCTAATCAAATCCGACGGATTCCCTACGTACCACTTGGCGAATGTGGTCGATGACCACCTGATGGGCATCACGCACGTGATTCGCGGCGAGGAATGGCTGCCGTCCACACCGAAACACGCCCTGCTCTACGACGCCTTCGGATGGGACCGCCCCGTCTTTGCGCACCTGCCGCTGTTGCTGAACAAGGACAAATCCAAACTTAGCAAACGCCAAGGCTCTGTGGCCGTCGAGGACTTCCGCGCGAAAGGCTATCTGCGCGATGCGTTCGTGAACTTCGTCGCACTGCTCGGGTGGAACCCCACCGGCGACCGCGAAATCTACACAATCGACGAATTGATCGAATTCTTCAATCTGGAGAAAGTGAACAAAAGCGGTGCAGTCTTCGATACGCAAAAACTCGATTGGATGAACTTCCAATACATCAAGCAAACCCCGCCGAAGGAACTTGTGCCGCAGCTGGCCCGCGCGCTCGAGGCCAAGGGAATGGGCGAATTCGCCGAGGATTACCTCGAGGGCATTATCGTGCTTTTCCGCGAACGAATCGGATTCATCGAGGAAATCCCTGACTACGCCAGCTACATGTTCGGCGACCTCAACGAGTTCGACAAAGATTATTACCGCAAGCACATCAAACCCGAAACCAAGGCCCACCTGAAGGCTCTCCACGACATGTGGGACGACTGCGAAGAATACACGCACACTGCGCTGCACGACGTGGCCGCGAAATATGCCGAGGAAAAAGGCATCAAAATGAAGGATTTCATCCACACGTTGCGCCTCGCGATAACCGGGAAATCGGTCGGTGCCGGGATGTTCGAGACGATGGAACAGCTCGGGAAACATCGCTCGCTCTGCCGCGTCCGCCGCATGATCGATATGATTGCAAACAAAGAACTCGAGGCGTAGGCAAATGAAGGCTGTATTTCAATTCTTGTGCTTAATCGCAGTGGTGGCTCTCGTGGCCTGCTCCGGCGCTCGCCAGATCTCGCGGACGAACTGCCTGGGTAAAGTGGATACGCTCCTGAACGTGCGTTGGGGCGAAATGCGCAAGGGCTGCGATACGCTCGTTGGGTGGAAACTCGATTGCTGCGGGCTGATCTCTTCGTTCGACCAAAAAATCGGCTCGAGCGAGGTCATCCGGGCCGAATACGGCAACCTGAGCTGCAACGAACTGAAAATCATGCTCAACCGGATCAAAAGGGCCGTGCTGAAGGTGCAGACGCTCAATGCGCCGGGGGACACTTCGCGGTTCGTTGAGTTCAACAGCCCGTACGACGACGTGCAATTGCGCTTCGTTTGGAATCCGAAGTACGACACGCAGAACAATAAAGATTTTATTGCAATCTACGACACATTGGACAAATACCGCAGGCAATTGCAAATCGAAAAATAAAGGCCGGCGCAATTTGTTTGTTTGATAACTAACCTTTTTTGAATATATTGTGTTTGGAATTCGGGCACAATCTGTGAAAATTGCAAGCGAGGATCGATGAAAATACTTATTGCCGACGACAGTGTTGACTTCTGCACTACGATTGCCGATATCGTCCAATCGTTTGAATACGAAACACAGATCATGCATTCGCCCGAGGATGCAATATCGTATATCGATAAGCATTTCCGCAAGATCAACGCCGTATTGCTCGACATCGAGTTCGGCCCCGGCACTCAGCTGAGCGGGATGGACGTGCTCGAGCACTGCCGGAGGAACTATCCGGCCATTCCGGTCGTAATGATCTCCGGCAAAGGCACCATCGAAACCGCAGTCCGCGCCACCAAGCTCGGCGCCCTGAATTTCATCGAAAAAGGTATCATCACCAAGGAACGCATCAAGGAAGTGCTCCGCAGCGCCGTGGCGAAAAGCGAAATCAAAGCCGAATCGCGCGAAATACAGCTTTTCCTCGAGTCCACAGGGCTGATCGGCAAAAGCCGCGCCATACTGGACGTCGGCGATAGCATTATCCGCTTCGGCCGTACCGATTTGAACGTATTGATCACGGGCGAAACCGGCACAGGAAAGAAATTAGTGGCGCAAGCGCTGCACAGCATCAGCCGCCGCGCCAAGTCCCCATTCGTTACTGTGGACATCCCGAATATCCCCCGCGAATTGTTCCAAAGCGAATTATTCGGCCACAATAAAGGTGCATTCTCCGGCGCAATCGACACGAAGAAGGGCCTGTTCCAACGCGCCAACCGCGGCACCCTGTTCCTCGACGAAATCGGGGATCTTTCGCCAGAGCTTCAGAGCAACCTGTTCATCCCGATCGAAGAGAAAACCGTCAGGAAAGTCGGTTCCACCGAACCGGAAGAACTCGACGTGCGATTCGTTTCGGCCACGGACAAGGACTTGGTCGAGGCAATGACGACCGGACAATTCCGCGAGCAGCTCTACCACAGGCTGCGCGAATGCGAAATCCACCTGCCGCCGCTACGCGATCGGCGCGACGACATCCCGGACATTATCAATTTCTACACAGCGCGCCACAATAAAGAATTTGGCGAGATGAAAATGTTTTCGCCCTCCGCCGTCGAATTCCTTCAGGAACAGAATTGGAAGGGGAACGTCCGCGAACTTTCGTCGGTGATCCGAGTAACGCTCCAGACGGTGAAATCCGACCAGGTGGAGGTCAACGACATGCACAATATCGTAACGACCAACTCGCCCGTCATCGTGGCGGAGATCACGTCCGGCCGCAGCCTGCGCGAAGACATCGCCGAGGTGGACAAAAAGAAGATCGAATCCACTCTCGAGCGCACTTTTGGGAACGTCAGCAAGGCGGCCGCCCTGCTCGACATCAGCCGCGAGACGCTCCACAACAAAATCCGCAAATACTCAATCAACACTTCAGCATTCCGCCGGAAGAAATAGGTGGCTCGAAATAATTAAAGCAATTCAGAAGTCTGCTTTCACTGGGCAAGATTATTCGTGGTGCGTAGGTTGCTATAGAAATAGTGAAAATGCAACAATGGGTTTCAACCCATTGTTGCATCGCTGCAAGTTGTTGAAATATCGACAAATCCCCCAACCCCCTTTGTCAAAGGGGGCTAAAGAATAAATCGCGTAAAGCACTGATATTATTAGAGAAAGGAATATTCACGAACCCGCGGGTTAACCCGTGGGATGGCACAGAGATACTTATTCAAAACACTCATAGAAGACTGTAGATAAAGTGTCTATCACGACTTACCCGATACCCTCTTGAATCCAGCGTCCGATACATTGTACGAAAAATATAACACATTGAAAAAAATAAATTTGCATTTATTATTGCTTGTTGTTATGTTTGAAATAAACAAAAAGCCAGATAATAACAAATTTATTACCGCAGGCAAAGTACTATTGAGTATTGTTCCGTTGTATTTGTATCACTTATTCATAGGATTCGTTATGGATTTCAAGGATATGATTAAGCAGTTAGCTGGAAGGGTAGAAAAAATGCTTCCACAATTACAAACTGAAGAAGCAACAAAAAATGCACTCGTGATGCCCTTTATTCAAATCTTAGGGTACGACGTCTTCAATCCTTTCGAGGTGTGCCCCGAATATACAGCCGATTTAGGCATTAAAAAGGGCGAAAAAGTGGATTATGCGATCATTAAAAACGACGAGCCAGTAATTCTTATCGAATGCAAAAGCATAACGGAGAAACTCGACCCGCACACTACGCAGCTGTTCCGCTATTTCCACACTTCAAAGGCGAAATTTGGTTTGCTTACAAATGGAGTGAACTACAAATTCTACACAGACCTGAACGAGAGCAACAAGATGGACGAGGTGCCATTCCTCGAATTCGATATCACGTCGATCAAGGAACAATCACTGATTGCACTGAAGAATTTCCATAAGTCGTATTTCGACATTAACACAATATTCAACTCCGCCAGCGAGCTAAAGTATTCAAACGAAATCAAACGAATAATGGCGAACGAATTGAACGAGCCATCGCCCAATTTCGTGAAGTTCTTCATCTCCCAGATCTATTCCGGAAAAGCTACGGAGCGCGTCGTCGCCCAGTTTTCGGAAATTGTGAAAAAATCGATTAATCAAATGATCAGCGATAAAATAAGCGATACATTGAAAACTGCCCTCACCAAAGAAAGCGAAAAAGAAGCCGAACTCGCCAAGGCCGAGACACCCGCCCCGAGGGAAGAGAATGCTATTGTTACGACCGATGAGGAAATCGAAGCCTTCTTTATCGTTAAATCAATACTGAGGGAAAAAATCGAGAGTAAAAGAATTTTCTACCGAGACTTCCAGAATTTCTTTAGCATACTGCTCGACGATACGATCAGACAAACTATATGCAGGCTCTATTTGCTGGAAGATAAAAAATTCATTGGTATCTTCGACGAAAACAAAAAAGAGACGAAAGTGGAGCTTCAGAAGTTAGACGATATATATAGTTTTTCTGAGAGCATTATCAAACATGCCGAGCGATTTATTTCTGGCGAAATGTTTAGGAGGCCCGAAGAAAAACAAGACAACGAAACAACAATAATATTTAATCAAAACTAATCGTGGATTCGCAATGTCATTTCTTTCTCTTGTTAAGGAGCGAAAAGTTCTTTGGTTCGAGACAACCGTGGTTGTATTCATAATAATATCTTCCATATTGCTTGGGTTGGAAACGTTTCCCGAATTGTATAATGGTAATTATCAGTTTTTCAATAGTGTTGATTTGATAATTCTCGGCGTCTTTGTTGTTGAATTGCTGATTCGAATTATAGCCGAGGGGCGCCACCCATTGAATTATTTCAAATCGGCATGGAATGTGTTCGACTTTGTAATTGTTGTGGTTACAATTCTGCCCCATGTTTTCCAGCCGGATTCAATTTCGTCCGATCCTCTGCTTGCTCTGCGAATCTTTCGATTGCTCCGCGCGGGGCGTGTCTTGCGAACCTTTTTGATGGTTGACAAAGTGCCTTCGCTGAAGTTGATCGTGGAGACGATGATGCGCACGATTCCGGCACTAATAAGCGTTTTACTTCTTTTGGCGGTTTGGTTCTACGTCTATGCGATCATTGGTACTTTCCTTTTTGGGTCGTGCAATGTTGTAAAATTCGCAACACTATCGGATTCGGTAATTGCTTTGTTTGAGTGCATGCTCGGCAATTGGGTTGAAATAATGGAAACAATATTGCAATCGCCCGAGTGTGTGGTATCGCCGGTATTCATTTATATTTATTTTATATCTTTCTATATGGTCGGCGGCTTGATAATTCTGAATTTAATCATTGGAGTTATTGTCAGCGAATTGCAGGAGGGGAAGATATTGCTCGAAAGGAAAATGATGCGCGACGGTTTTGCCGACGATGTCAGCGATCAGGTAAATGCGTCGATGAGTGAACTGGAAGAGCAAATCTCGAATATTAATTCAGTATTCAAAAAATTGCAAGTCAGCCTGGACAAAAATCAATCCGGGGGTTAGCGGGTTATGGCTGCCAAACGGACTCATCGAAGGTGAAAAGTGCTATGGCAGAGCCGAAGGAATTCAGATGGAATTGTATCGACTGTACGATAATAAAAATCAATGAATTATGCTAAAACGGCATTAAAGTTGGCGATTATTATCATTACAATAATTTAATTATTTATTCATACATAGTACATATTCATTGTATGTGTTGATAAATATAGGTTTGCAATGATTTTATAAGGGTTTATGTAAATTTGTGGATAACTCTGCCTGTGAAAAAATAAAAAAGATTTTGTTTTCTGGAATATTATCTATAATTTTGTAAGCTCTTGACAATTTAAATTATTATTTATTGAAATGCGTTGGAGTAAAAAGAGAAGTGCCAACAATCAGCCAATTAATACGGAAGCCCAGAAAGCTTATAAAGACGAAGAGTAAATCTCCGGCTTTGAAATCATGCCCGCAAAGACGCGGAGTATGCACAAGGGTTTACACCACGACGCCCAAAAAGCCGAACTCGGCTTTGAGAAAAGTTGCCCGCGTTAGGCTCACATCCGGCCTCGAAGTAACGAGTTACATTCCCGGCGAGGGCCATAACCTACAGGAACACTCGATAGTGTTCATCCGCGGTGGCAGGGTCAAAGACCTCCCCGGCGTTCGCTATCACGTCATCCGCGGCTGCGCGGACACGCAGGGCGTTGAGAAGAGAAATCAGGGCCGCTCGAAATACGGCACGAAAAGGCCGAAAAAAGGTGCCGCAGCACCGGGTAAAAAATAATAAGATGTAATAATAACTATTATTTAAGCTAAGATGAGAAAAAGAAGAGCAGAAAAAAGACGCGTATTCCCGGATCCTAAATACGGTGATGTGATCGTTTCGAAATTCATCAACTATATTATGATTCAGGGCAAGAAAAACACGGCTCGCCGCTGTGTTTATGATGCGTTCGAGATCATCGCGGATAAAACAAAAAAAGAGCCTCTCGAGGTCTTCAAACAAGCCCTGAGCAACGTAGCGCCCTACACAGAAGTTCGCTCGCGCAGGGTCGGCGGCGCCACCTATCAGGTGCCTGTGGACGTTCGCGAAGAACGCCGCATTGCGCTCGCCATCAGATGGATCAAAACATACTCGTCGTCCCGCCGCGACAAATCATTGTCGCAGAAACTTGCAGCCGAACTGATGGCTGCCTCCAAGGGCGAGGGTGGATCCGTCAAGAAACGCGAAGATGTTCATAGAATGGCCGAAGCTAACAAGGCTTTTGCGCACTTCAAATGGTAATTACTTTAACGTTCTTTGTCAACTTGGGTTAACAATAGAAAACTTATGCCAAGAAACGTACCTATAGAAAAGCTAAGAAACATCGGTATCATGGCTCACATCGATGCCGGTAAAACTACCACTACCGAGAGATTCCTTTTCTACTCCGGCTATATCCACAGGTTGGGAGCCGTTGACGACGGTACTGCATTTATGGACTATATGGAGCAGGAGAAAGAACGCGGCATCACAATTACTGCCGCCGCCGTTACCTGCTACTGGAAGGATCATCAGATCAATATAGTCGATACCCCAGGGCATGTCGATTTCACTGCCGAGGTTCAGCGCTCGCTCAGAGTGCTCGACGGAGCTGTTGCAATCTTCTGCGCTGTGGGCGGGGTCGAACCCCAATCGGAAACCGTTTGGCACCAAGCAGATATGTACGGAGTGCCCCGCATTGCATATATAAATAAGAACGACCGGCTCGGAGCCAATTACTATCGCGTACTCGATATGATGCGCGAACGTTTGGGAGCCAATCCGGTACCGATTTATATACCGATCGGAGCTGAGGATACATTCAAAGGCATCATAGACCTATTGTTGATGAAAGCCGTTTACTTTGACGAAGAGTCCCAAGGCTTAAACTTTATCGAGAAAGAAATACCGGAAGACATGTTGGAGCATTGCCAAAAGCTTCGCTCCGAAATGGTCGAATCCGTCGCCGAAACTTCGGACGAGCTTCTTTCGAAATACCTCGAGGGTGAAGAACTTTCGATCGACGAGATTAAGCAAGGTATCAGGCACGCCGTCCTGGATGGGAAAATTGTTCCTGTCTTCTGTGGCTCCTCTCTGAAAAATATCGGAGTCAGGCCACTTATCGACGCCGTTGTCGATTACCTGCCATCGCCGGTGGATGTTAAATTCCCCGAGGGCTTTAAACCTGATGATCACGAAAAAAGTATAAAACTTGCCCCAAAGGATGACGAACCATTCTCTGCATTGGCATTCAAAATCCATTCAGACCAGTACGTTGGACGCCTCACATTCCTACGAATCTATTCGGGAACGCTAAAATTAGGCGAAAGCGTCCAAAACACTGCCGTCGAAAAAAAGGAAAGAATCCAGAAGCTAATGAGGGTTTATGCAAACCGACGCGAAGAAATCGCTGAGGTTTACGCTGGCGATATTATTGCCGTCCCCAACCTGCGGTTCACCCGCACCGGAGACACGCTTTGCGACGCCAAACATCCTGTTTTATACGAAAAAATAAGCTTTGCCGAGCCTGTGATCAATCAGGCAATTGAAGCTAAGACACTTGCGGACCAAGATAAATTAATCGATGTTCTCGGCAAATTAGCAGAGGAAGATCCCACTTTCCGATTCTCTAACGATGACGAAAGCGGACAGATTATAATCAGCGGAGTTGGCGAACTCCACCTCGAAATTATCGTTGACAGACTCAAGCGTGAGTTCAACGTGCCGGCGAAGGTGGGCAAGCCACAGGTTGCATACAGGGAAACCGTTACTGCAACAGTCGTCCAAGATGCCTCATTCGACAGGCCACAGGGCAATAAAGCCCAATGGGGCCAAGCAACGGTTCGCGTCGAACCGGCCGCTCGCGGCGAAGGCATCGTAGTCGAAACCACTATCGACCCGAAATCAATGCCCAAGCAGTTTATCGATTCGCTCATTCAGGGCACTCGAGAATCCTTGCAAACTGGGCCAAACGGGTACCCGATGGTGGACGTCAAGGCTACAATCACGAACTCCGACTACAATGCAGACACGTCAACGGAACTTGCAGTGAAAATTGCTGCCTCGATAGCCGTAAAGGATGCGCTAAGAAATGCTCAGGCATTGCTCTTGGAACCATTCTTTTCGATAGAGGTGGTATCGCCCGAAGAATACGTCGGAGAAATTATCTCCGATCTGAACTCACGGCGCGGAAAAATCGAAGCAATCGACACTCGCGGCTCCTTGCAGATCATCAAGGCTTTTGCCCCGCTTTCCGAAATGTTCGGATACGTTACCCGGCTACGGTCGGCCAGCCAGGGGCGAGCAATTTTTTCGATGATCTTTTCGCATTATGAACCGGCAGTTATTAAAACGCAAAACTACTACTAATATAATTGGTAGTGCAGCATCGAGATAAATCTGGAAATGAAGAGTAAAAGTAAATTAGTATAAATATACTCTCAATTATTTTTTAACCTATTATTGGAGTTATTCAATGGCAAAAGAGAAATTTTCTCGCAGCAAACCCCACGTGAATGTGGGTACCATTGGTCACGTCGATCATGGTAAAACAACATTAACGGCAGCCATCACAATGGGCCTCGTGAAAAAAGGTACATGTTCCCAAGCACGCTCGTTCGATTCGATCGATAATGCCCCCGAAGAAAAAGCACGTGGAATAACGATTGCTACGGCACACGTCGAATACGAAACAGAAACACGCCACTACGCACACGTTGACTGCCCTGGCCACGCCGATTATATCAAAAACATGATCACAGGCGCAGCCCAAATGGACGGAGCAATCCTCGTTTGCGCAGCAACAGACGGCCCCATGCCCCAAACACGCGAACACATCCTCCTTGCCCGCCAAGTTGGTGTGCCCCGTATCGTAGTGTTCATGAACAAAGTTGATATCGCAGATCCCGAACTTCTCGAGCTCATCGAGATGGAACTCCGCGAACTCCTCTCCAGCTACAACTTCCCCGGCGACGAAATTCCGATAGTCCAAGGTTCGGCACTCCACGCACTCGATGCAGGTTCTGACTCGTCAGCCACAGCAGACGATCCCCGCTTGAAATGCGTTTACGACCTGATGGATGCAGTCGATTCATACATCCCCACGCCCCAACGCGACGTTGACAAACCCTTCCTTATGCCTGTCGAGGACGTTTTCTCGATCACAGGTCGCGGAACGGTTGGCACGGGCCGTATCGAGCGCGGCGTTATCAAACTCAACGAAGAGGTTGAAATCGTCGGTTTCGGTCTCCACAAAAAAACAACCTGTACGGGTATCGAAATGTTCAAGAAATTGCTTGACGAAGGCCAAGCCGGTGACAACGTCG
>CAZSWR010000014.1:0-51011 GCA_964610885.1 uncultured Hyphomicrobiales bacterium
CCTTAGGCCGAAAGTACGATGAGCAAATAATTTCGGGATATGCCGTTGATTTGTTGAAATTTATTGATATATTTGATTTTGAGAAGATTGTTGCTTTTGTGAATAGTTTTCATGAAGTCTTTATTGAAGAGTAACTGAGCGAAATGCAGGAAAACTACGAGAATATGTCTGGCGGCTCCGCCTATACCCTTTTAATTGTTGAAAATGGCTTGACAACCCGCCGATTAATCGGTGGATACCTCAAGGAGCAGGGCCTCGATTTTCAATGTGCTTCCTCAGGCGCCGAGGCTTTGGAGTCTGCTCTGAACCATCCGCCCGACCTGATTCTACTCGATATTTCCCTTCCGGATATGGACGGATTCGAGCTTTGCAGGCTGCTCAAATCAGAGTCCAGCACGATCGATATTCCCGTCATTTTCCTAACCGGCAGGGTCGATACAAAAGATATCCTGCTCGGGTTCGATACCGGCGCGGTCGATTTCATCACGAAACCGTTCAAACCCGCCGAATTAATCGCCCGCATCTACACGCACCTCGAGCTGAAACGCTCCAAAGAACTGTTGCTGGAACAAAATAGCAAACTTGAAAACTATATTAACGAGCTTAGGCTCTCTCGCGACCTGACCGAGGAATACTCCAACAAGGTGATCGACCTGATGAGCGACCTGATGGAACGCGAAGAGCAGCTCAAGCAGGCTAACGGGCAAAAGGACAAATTCCTTTCGATCGTGGCCCACGACCTTAAGAATCCGATTGGTGCATTCCTTAACCTTTCCGAATTGCTTGTCCGCGATTTCGACACTTTGGAGATCGCAGAGGTCAAAGAAATGGTTGGAGACATAAGCGACGCATCGAAACAGCTCTTCTCGTTGCTCGAGAATCTGCTCGAATGGTCCCGCTCGCAAACCGGAAGAATCCAGTTCAATCCGCACACCGTAGATTTGAACGAAATCACGTCCGGCGTCCTGTACATACTACAATTGAATGCTAATGCGAAAAATATAGCCTTGGTTAACGAAGTGCCCCCTGAAAGCTACGTCCACGCGGACGACAACATGATCCGAACCGTCATCAGGAACTTGGCCAGCAATGCCGTGAAGTTCACTCCGTCCGGCGGCACGATCACTGTCTATGCGAAAAGATTTGAACACTATTTCGAGATGGGGATCCGCGACACAGGCGTCGGAATTTCGCAAGAAAATATTAACAAATTGTTCAGGATTGATACTACTTTCCGCGGCGTTGGCACAGCAAACGAGAAAGGTACAGGCCTTGGATTGATTCTCTGCAAAGAATTCATCAACAAACACGAGGGCGATATTTGGGTGGAAAGCACCGAAGGCAAGGGAAGTACGTTTATTTTCACTATTCCGATCGGAGAGATTGATCTGGGTATCTATGGAGACTAAAGTTTTTTCGGAAGACAACGTTACTGTGCTGATCGTCGATGACCAGCCCCAAAATCGGAAGTTGATTGCCCGCTACGTGTTCGAAGAGGGGGCGAATTGTTTGGAAGCGAAGAACGGCACCGAGGCAATAGAGCTTGCCCGCAATGAATCGCCGTCGCTTATCCTGCTGGATATTTCAATGCCGGGCATCGACGGATTCGAAACCTGCCGCGAACTTAAAAACCTGCCCGAAACCACGAAGATCCCGATAATTTTCATCACCTGCAAAAACGCGACCGAAGACATCGTCCACGGATTCGATCTGGGCGCGTCCGATTATATCGTCAAGCCGTTCAAACCCAAAGAACTCGTCGCCCGAATGCGGGCGCACCTTACGATTAAAATCGCAGGGGAACTGCTGAACCAAAAGAATAATGAATTGCAAAGGGTGAACGACGAACTGGTCGAATCCCGGAAAATGATCTACGACGACGCGGGGAAACTGCTCGCGCTGAACCAAAAAATGGCCGACAGCGAAGAAAAATTTTCCAAAGCTTTCGACCTCAACCCGTCGCTTATGGCCATTGTCAGCATTGGCGATTACAAATATATCGATGCAAATGAATCCTTCCTGAAGGCGCTTAACTTCGAGAAATTCGAAATCGTGGGCAACCTGTTCCAGGATAGCAATATATTTGCTGATAAAACATTCTATGCGAAGCTCTCGGCCCTGCTTTCGGAGGATCGCCGAGTGAAGAATCATCCGATTGAATTGATTACAAAAAAGCAGAAACGGCTCTACTGCCTGCTTAGCGCGGAAATAATCAACATGAACTTCCGCGAGTGTTTCCTTGTGGTCTGCCAAGACGTTACGGAGCTGAAAGAGGCCCAAGACGAATTGCGGCTACTCAACAAAGAGCTTGAGGACAGGGTGGAGGAACGCACTCGGTTGCTCCAAGAAGAGGTCGAAGTGCGCCGCAGCGCCGAGGAAGCCCTCCGTATGTCGGAAAAGCTGAAAGATGCCATCCTAACCGGCATGAAGGGTGTGCTGCTCGAGTATGTGGACGCCGATTTGAACGTTATCTGGACAAATTCAGTGGGCGGCGCCGCGCCGAACGACGATTCAAATGCGCCGGTGCCACATTGTTTCAGCACTTTAGTCGATTGCTCGCAGGAATGCCCCGGTTGCGCTCTGAAGAAATCATTGCGCTCCGGCCGCCGCGAAGAGGGCGAGATCGATCTTCCGGATGGGCGCAGCTTCATTTTGGTTAGCAATCCAATATTGGACGAAAAGGGCAAGGCAATTTCGTTCGTCCATTCCGGCTACGACGTAACAGTGCTCAAAAATGCGCAGAAAGAAATCTTAGATGCGAAGGAAAAGGCCGAAGAGGTTAGCCGGTTCAAGTCCATGCTGCTCTCGAACCTGAAGCACGAACTTCGCACGCCGCTCAACGGGATTCTCGGATTCTCCGATATTCTCTACGACGAACTCGAGAACAAAGAATATAAGGATATGGCCAACCTAATTCGATACTCTGGCCAGCGCCTTTTGAACACTATTGAATCGATTCTGCATCTGTCGAAAGTGGAATCGAACCTGATTAAATTGCAATTGGAACCGATACACCTTTCGCAATTTATGAAATTCCAACTTGCCAAGTATTTGCACCCGGCAGAGGAGCGGGGCCTTGCGTTTGAATACGTCCGAAAGGACTACAAAGTCTATGCGAACCTCGATAAGTTCTTGCTTATGCAATCAATTAATTATTTAGTTGACAATGCAATCAAATTTACTCACGCCGGATTCGTCCGTGTTATTGTCGATACCGAGATTATTGACAACAAGAAATACGCTGTAATTCATGTGCAAGACTCGGGTATCGGAATCGAAGAGGGCAAGATGATGAGGATCTTCGATGATTTCTATCAGGCCGAGGAAACCCTTGCCCGCCAATACGAAGGAAGCGGCGTCGGGCTGTCGTTGGCCAAGAAAATGGTAGAACTAATGGGCGGTTCGATCCGCGTGGAAAGCGAAGTTGGGAAGGGCAGCACTTTCTCGATCAATTTCCCAGCTCTCGAAATGTTTTGATAATTGCTAAAGGATTGATTAATAAGGGGTATAGCGTATTAAATAATGGAACTCACGAACCAAAACGAAATCGCCCGGAAGTACAGGCTACTTTTGGTAGACGACCAAGTGCAAAACTTGAAGGTTTTGGGCCATTATTTGTATGAAAACGGCTATGACTTCGCATTCGCCACCAGCGGCCAACAAGCAATCGAGATGGTCGGCCGCGACCTGCCCGATTTGATTCTGCTCGATATTTCCATGCCCGAAATGGATGGTTTCACTGTTTGCCGAAGGCTCAAAGAGATTCCCGAATCCGAGAGCATACCGGTAATTTTCCTGACGGCCAAGATCGAAACATCCGACATCGTCAAAGGCTTCGAGGCCGGTGCTGTCGATTATGTTACCAAGCCGTTCAACTCCAAAGAATTGCTTTCGCGCATCAGCACGCATCTACAGTTGCAAGACTACAGAAAGATGGTTGCCGAACAGAATATGGTATTCGCCGATCAAAACCGCGAACTGGCCGAAACGAATAAACTGCTCTCTTTGTCCGAAGAATCAAACGCTTCGGAGGCCGAACGACTTAAAATGATGAACGAGCAATTGCTCGCGTCCGAAGAAAAGCTCAAACATACGAATGCGCAGAAAGATCGCTTTTTTTCCATTATTTCGCATGATTTACGAGGGCCGTTGGGCGCTATTAAGTTGCAATTGGAAATGATTTCCTCGATCGCCGACCAGCTTTCGAAAGAAGAAATAGTTTCGATGATCCAAACGCTCGAAGAAGCCGCCAACAGGACTTTTGCGCTGCTCGAGAATCTTTTGCATTGGTCGCGCGTGCAGCAGGGCCGCGAGGAATTCTTGCCCGAAAGCATCGAACTGTCGTCGCTCGTCGAGGATTCCATCTCTCTCCATTCGATCAATTCGCTCAAGAAAGAAATTACCATTATCAAAAGGATTCCCGAGGATCTATATGTCCTCTGCGATGGGAATATGATCTCGACAGTGGTGAGGAACCTGCTGTCGAACGCCATCAAATTCACTCCCACCGGCGGGCAAATCGTCGTCATGGCCGGAGCGGACGGAGACAACGCCATGGTCAGCGTGGCCGATACGGGCGTGGGTATGGATGAGGAATCAATAGAAAAACTGTTTAGGATCGATGTCTCATTCACCATGCCGGGCACAGAAAACGAGAAAGGCACCGGCCTGGGGCTGATTCTGTGCAAGGAATACGTGGAACGCAATGGCGGCACAATTTCTGTTTCGAGCACTGTCGGCCTTGGGACCGCTTTCCGATTCACTATTCCGCTTTCAGCCGATGGCCCCAAACCGGGAATCATCGACGACGAAATGGACGAAGAACTTGTCGATTCGTACTACACCGCTGTTGGCGAGTAAATTTCCTGGGTTCGATATTGTTTTCAAGTTAAAATCCCAGCTTTGGTCATTCCCGCGAAGGCGGGAATCTCATCATCATGCTCTTAGGAGCCTGCCAGAAAAAGTATGAATAGCCATCCCACGGGTTAACCCGTGGGTTCGAGCATCACCCTATCTCTAATATTGTCAGTGTTTTACGCTAATCTTTTCTTCAGCCCCCTTTGGCAAAGATGGTTGGTGGATTTGCCGATATATCAATGGTTTACAGCCAATCACGCAATGGGTTGAAATCCTTATTGCAAATTTTGTATTATTTAAGCAAAAACCAATAAGCACCAAAGGCCTGCGTTCTCGCGCAAGCCTTTGGTGTATTTGTAGCACTGGGGCAATGGATTATGCCTTGGCCTCATCTTTTTTGTCTGTGAAAAGTTCCTTGACGGCGCCGAGCGATCCCATGATGTTGCTGGACTCGAACGGGAGGAAGACGATTTTCTGCGAGTTGGCAGAAATGTCTTTGAGCGATTCGAGGTATTTCATTGCGATCATGTATCCGGCAGGGTCGTTCGAGGTGGCCGTGAGCGAATCGGTGATGACGCGGATTGCATCGCTCTCGGCCTTTGCCACCGTGAGGCGGGCTTCGGCGGCGCCTTCTGCTCCGAGGATAACAGAACGTTTCTTGCCCTCTGCTTCCAGAATTGCGGATTCTTTCTGGCCCTCAGCCGAAACGATTGCCGATTGTTTCTGGCCCTCGGCGCGGAGGATTGCGGATTGTTTTTCGCCCTCGGCCAGCAGGATCGATGCGCGGCGATTACGTTCGGCGGTCATCTGTTTTTCCATCGTGAGGCGAATGTCTTCGGGCGGAATCACGTTCCGAAGTTCCACGCGAATCACTTTGACGCCCCATTTGTCCGTAGCGGCGTCCAGAGTGCCGCGAAGTTTGGCATTAATCGTTTCGCGGCCCGAGAGTGTGTGGTCCAGATCCAATTCGCCGATAACGGCACGCAGCGTGCTGACGGTGAGCTGTTGGATACCGATGCGTGTGTTGTAAATTTCGTAAACTGCTTTGATCGGATCGACGATTTGCCAATAGACGACGCAATCGACCTCCATGGTAACGTTGTCCCGAGTGATAACAGCTTGGGGCGGTATGTCGATAAGTTGTTCGCGAAGGTCCAGCGAGGCGCGAACCTTGTCCAGGAAGGGCATAATCACGTTCAGGCCCGATTCGGCCACGCGGTGGAATCGGCCCACGCGCTCGATTATTTTCACAGTTGCCTGCGAAACCAATTTGATGCTGCTGGCAAGCAAAATGATTACAAAAAACACTATTGCCAATACTACAGCCACTGATACATCCATAGCGACTCCGAAAAATGAAAGAAATTATAATAAATGAACTCTTTGTCGGTCTAAATTAAATGAATTTTGTTTACTAAGCAAAGTTTTTTTTTCAGCCAGACAATGAGTAATTTTGTATATTGTTAAAGGATATATACTATGTTGTATGTAACAAAACGAGTTTCCTTCTCCGCGGCGCACCGCCTGCACAATCCCGAGCTGAGCGCGGAAGAAAACTGCGCAATATACGACAAATGCAACAACTACAACGGCCACGGGCACAATTACATTTTGGACGTAACGGTGGCCGGCGAGCCTGACGCGCGCTCCGGGTATGTGATCGACCTTAAATTGCTGAAAAGGATTATAGTTGACGAGATCGTGAGCAAGGTGGACCACAAGCACCTGAACTACGACGTCGAATTTCTTTCCGGCACCATCCCGACCGTGGAGAACCTTGCAATTGCATTTTGGAATATTTTGGAGCCAAAGATGCCTTCGGGCCGGCTTTACCACATTCGCCTGTACGAAACCGAGACCAGTTGGCTCGATTACTACGGCAAAGAATGATATAAGATTTCGCAAAAAATTCAAATACTTCAAGATAATTTTCGGACAAGAAAAATGATCAATGAACCCGCAATAAAGGAATTAGAGAAAAACGCTTTCGTGGAAGACCTCTCGGACGAAGAATTAGACGACGAGTTTAACCCGGTCGAACCGGAGAATTATCCCACAACGAACCAATACGGCGAAGAGCTTTACGACGCGAACGGCAACCGCCCGCTATCGGCGGACGAACGCCGCGAGATGACTGCCCGTTTGGAGCAGAAATTCATCGAGGTTATGGAAATCCTCCGAATTTCTCGGAACGACCCCAATAGCACGATAACGCACCGCAGAATCGCCCGCATGTTCGTCAACGAGCTGTTCGAGGGCCGTTTCACTCCGCCGCCGAAATGCACCGTGTTCCCGAACCGCAAGAACGTCGATGAGCTGATCATCAGCCGCGGCATCGAGGTGATGAGCGTCTGTTCGCACCATTGGCAGCCGATTTCGGGCGTTTGCGCCGTGGGGTACATCCCCGGGGACTACGTGATCGGCCTCTCGAAGATGAGCCGCATCGTCGAATGGTTCTCGCGCCGCGGCCAGATCCAAGAGGAGCTTGGCAAGCAAATCGCCGATTATATCGAGAACCTGATACATCCGAAGGCGCTGGGCGTGGTGATCAAGGGCCGGCACTACTGCATGATTGCCCGCGGCGTGCGCTCCAGCGAAGAGAAATCCGAGATGATTACGTCCGTTATGAAGGGCTACTTGGCCAAGGACCTGAACCTGCGGAACGAGTTTTTGAAATTGATTGAGTAGTCGCGAACAAATCTGAATTTCATTTTTAAAAATAGCAATCTCAAAAATCAAATATGAATTAATTATATAAATCATAGTGCGCATAGGTATCTTGATGTTCAAAAAACTTCGGAAAATAGTACTGCGGAAATCGTTCATCGGTTCGTTCATTTTCGCATTTGCGCTCTGGGGCTATACCAGCCTGAACACAGAGTACCGCACTTACGTAAAGATACCGCTGAAAGTGAAACTGCCCGAAAACCGTGCCATCGAGAACGCTTTCCCCGGGTCGGTATCCGTCGAGGTGAAGGGATCGGGGTGGCATTTGTTCAATCTCATCTTCTTCAATACGGCGGCTATGTGCTATGTGGACCTGACCGACGCCGAGCTAACCGACGCATACTACGAAGTGGGCCGAAACGACATGATCAAGAGTCTGCAATTCCTGAACAACGTTTCGGCAACCAACGTGCTGCCCGAAAGGCTCTCGTTCAAAACGGGCGCGCTGGCCGAGGCGAACGTGCCGATCAGGCCATCGCTCTACGTGGTGCCTCGGGACGGCTTCCTGATCGTCGGCACGCCGCGCATCAGCCCGGAGAACGTCCAAATACTCGGTAACGAGAAAGTCGTCAAGAATATCGTTTCGTGGGCCACTCGCCCCATCGAAAAGGACAATGCAAACGAACCGTTCACGATGGTCGTACCGGTTTCCGATTCGATGAAAAACATCGTTAACGTCTTTCAGAGTTTCGTTACCGTCAGCGTCGATATCCAGCAGCGTTCGTCCATCACCATCCCGGACGTCGAGGTGAAACTCCGCGGCGGCAGCCTGCCCGTGGGCCACAAACTGATCCCCGAATTCATTAGCGTAACCGTGCAGGGCGGCATCAAAGAAATTGCTGCGCTATCGATCGAAAACATCCGCGCGAGCATCGATTTTTCCGATATACTCAACGATTCGACCGGGATAATCGTCCCTCGTGTGTCGGCGCCGGAAAATATACGCATCGTCAGCTTCTATCCGTCGTATTTGCACCACGTGATAAAAGTACCGACGAAGAAAGAATTGTTGCTTACGAATAAATAAGCAGCGAGTATAAAAAATGAATTAATCAACAGTTGCTAAACGAAAAGAAATATTGAATAGAATAAATCAAAGGCCATTATGACAAACGAAGAAAAACTGAAAAACATCAAGCTGCGCGACCGCGTGGTGCGCGCTATGGACAAATCCGGGAAATTCCGCATTTCGTGCGTAAAGAATACAAAAGCCGTCCAAACGGCCGTTTTCCGTCACCATCTGCCCGCCATTCCCTCATTCATTACGGCTCGGCTGATGTCGGCATCGTCGATGGTCGCTTCGTTCCAAAAGGGCGAAGAACGAATCGTATTGGAAATGGAAAGCGACAACGCAATCTCCAAAGTTTTCTGCGAAGCAATGACAAACGGCGAAGTACGCGCCTACGCAAACTATGCCCCGAATATCGACGAAATCGTTTTCGATTCGATCGAAGACGTCTTTGGGGCCGGGCTGTTCCGCATCTCCAAAATACTCTATGACCAGCCGGAACCGCTCGTCGGATTGGTGCCGATAATGAAAGGCGACGTTTCGACTGACCTTGCGTACTACTACCGCCAAAGCGAACAAATTCCCACGGCAGTGCTTCTGGACGTCGCCTCGGACGACGACGGAGTCATCACACAATCCGGCGGAATGATCGTCCAAGCCCTCCCCGGCGCTACCGAAGAAGACACCGAGAAAGTGCACGAACACCTGGTCCGCGCCACCGCGCTGACAGACCTTTTCGACAATGAATACACACCGGACAGAGTCATTCGCGAGCTTCTGCCATTCGACGTCGAAATCGTGGGCAGCACCCAAGTGGATTTCTATTGCCGATGCTCCAAGGATCAATTTATTTCAAAATTGATTACACTGGGCGAGAACGAAATTAAAGGCATGAAAGCCGAAAATCATAACGAATTGGTCTGCCAATACTGCAACGAGAAATATATGTTGGACGATGCGGACTTCGATTCGATTATTTCGCATATCAGCGCAAAGAAGAACTAAAGCCAATAATATCAATGCGAACGAAGCGTCCGTATGTTGGAGTTGATGTAAGGGAATCCGGGGGGAAACCGGAACAAACGGAAAACAGAGCAAAATAAATAATTAATTATCGTGCCAAATATTTTGATTTATTCGATTTTTTTTATTTAAATTTGCAAAGGGGAAAACTCATTCGTGAGTTTGTTGTAAATAGCATAATTTGAGGAATATGAAACTATCGCTCGATATAAAAGCGTCGCTCTCGCAGACGCTTACTCCGCAACAGATACAGTACTTGAAGTTGCTCCAATTGCCAGTGATGCAGTTGGAACAGCAAGTGCGCCAGGAAATCGAACAAAACCCGATGCTCGAGGAATTTGCATCCGAAGACCTTTCGCCCGTCCAGGAGGCCCCGTCGCTTGGCGATGATTTCCACATGGAACCGGACCGAGAGGAAATGATTTCCGACGACTTCGACCCAAGCGCAGACGTTATCAGCCCCGAACAGCAGAAATTGATGATCGACGACCAAGGCGACCCATTCGAATTCTATAAACTGCTCTGGCAGGACGGCGGGGACGACAATTATGCCAAACAAAGCAATTATTCCGAAAGCGACGACGACAACGAGCCATTTCAAATTAAATACCATACGAGTTTCATCGAGGACCTGCTGGACCAGTTCCGGCTGCTGCCGCTCGACGAAGAAGAAATCCTCCTCGGCGAACAAATCATCGGGAACGTGGACAACGACGGCTATCTGCGCCGGAACCTCCAAGAGATTATTAACGAAACCAATTCCATACTTGCCGAATTGAATATCGCCGCGCAGACCGAATACAAAAACTCCGCAGAAAAAATCAAAAAGGATTCCGAATCGGTGAATCCGGCTCGGCAATTCGCAATTTCATCGAACATGATGCACCTCCTGGATCTTCAGCATTCGTTTATGCTTTCGGCCTCGGAAAACGGATCCGCTCCGGCCACACCGCCGCCGCCACGCATACGTCGCGCCGTTCAGGTCGAGGACGGCGAAAACATGATTCGACGCATCCAGAGCCTGGACCCGCCGGGAGTGGCCTCGCGCACCGTCCAGGAATGCCTGTCCGCGCAGTTGCGATTCGTCCAGTTCCCAACGGAGAGCCAACGCTTGGCACTCGAGATCCTCGAACGGGCCTACGAACCGTTCTCGATGAAGCACTATCCCGTCATCATGAAACAATTCTCAATTTCCGAGGACCAACTGCGCAAGGCTTTGGAAGTGATTCGCCGGCTGAACCCCAAACCGGGCGGTGGCGAAATGCAATCGGAAATGAATGCCGTTACGCCCGATTTCCTGATCGAACGGGACGAAGAAAACGGCGAGCTTATCATCTCCGTGAACGATAGCCGGCTGCCGGCGCTTCGGTTGAACAAAGCCTACGAAAAACTTAAAAAAGAAGCACGGTTCCGCCATTTCAACAAGGACACCAAGGATTGGATCAGGAACAAGTACGAAGAAGCAAAATTCCTGATGCAGGCCATACGCCAGAGGAAAGCCACAATGCTGAAGGTGATGACGTCAATCGCCGGATTGCAACGCGCTTTCTTCGAGGAAGGCCCAATGGCGCTGCGCCCGCTAATTTACAAGGATGTTTCGGAAAATACCGGATTGGACATTTCCACAATTTGCCGCATCGTGAACGGGAAATACGTACAATGCGAGTTCGGCACATTCGAGTTGAAATCCTTCTTCAGCGAGGCCCTGCCCAACGAAGATGGCGAAGAAGTGGCCACAGCCGTCATCAAACAGGTGATCAAAGAAATTGTGGACTCCGAGCCGAAAAACAAACCCCACTCGGACGACAGGATCTGCAAAGAGCTGAAAAACAAGGGCTACCAAGTGGCTCGGCGCACCGTGGCCAAATATCGCGAGCAACTTCGTATCCCCGTGGCGCGCCTTCGGAAAGAGTTATAAGATTAGGTGGCGACTGCCACTTTGCTTTTCAAGGGAAGCGCAACGAAGAAAGGAAAGATGAACAAGAATTCGCTTTCCTTATTTTAGAAGTTATAAATGAGCAAATTGAATAGCCGACTCCAAGTGTAAGGGTGTGGCGTGCCATACCCCTACGATCTCTGGTAGCCTCCGAAATCCATACCATAAAAGCAAAAACATCCCACACTCGATGATTTCACCGAGTGTGGGATGAACAGTTTATTCGCAGGCTGCTTAGACTTTGAGGTCTAAATACCCTTGTTTAATTTGTTCTTGTGCAGTCTTCTGGAGCATTTTGTCCGGTGGGAGAGACTGCATCATTTGGAGCAATTCCTTTTGCATCCCGGTAGTCGTGCTGCTGGTTGTTTGCTTCTGAGCTTCGTTCTGAAGTTCGTTTTGCACGGTTACAGGGGGCTTCTCAAGCTCCTGAGTTCTCTGATTTGATACTTTATCTATTGTCATATTGACCCCCTTGTCAATAAAAGGATACAATCCTACTGATTCCATTATCGACCGAAAAAGTGCCGACTTTAGTTTATTTTTGAAAAATTATAAAAAAAATCTCGGCCAAAAGTATTGACCGAGATGTAAGTTGTTGGCGGTGCGCAGATTACGCAATTTTATTTTTTATTGCTGCATTGCCGGTATAGATCGGCTCACCGGTTTTGTTAATCACTTCATCAGTGATTTCGCAAGTTTTCACTCCGCGGCGGTCTGGCAATTCGTACATAATCGGAAGCATTGCCTCTTCGATTATCGTACGGAGTGCGCGGGCGCCGGTTTTCTTTTCGCGGGCCTTGGCCACGACAGATTTGAGTGCCGATTCGGAGAATTCGAGCCGGACGCCTTCCATCGAGAACAATTTTTTGTATTGCTTGACGATAGCATTCTTCGGGTTGACGAGTATGTCCATCATTGCTTCGTCCGAAAGGTAGTCGAGCGGGGCGAAGACAGGGATGCGGCCGATTAGTTCGGGAATGAAACCGAATTTGAGCAGATCGTGCGGTTCGGCGAATTTGAGCAGTTCGTATGTTTCTTCGATTCTGTCTTCGGATTCGGCGGTGAAGCCCATGGTTTGCTTGCGCATGCGAGCGGCTACGATTTTTTCCATGCCGTCGAACGCGCCGCCGCAGATGAACAGAATATTTCTTGTATTCAAATAGATCAGGTTTTGCTCGGGGTGTTTCCGGCCGCCTTTGGGCGGGATGCCCGCGACTGTACCCTCTAAGATCTTCAGTAGGGCCTGCTGGACGCCTTCGCCGGAGACGTCGCGAGTGATCGAAGTCGATTCGCTTTTCCGGGCAATTTTGTCGATTTCGTCGATATATACGATGCCGCGTTCGGCCAGTTTGACGTTGTAGTTAGCGCTTTGGAGCAAGTGCACAAGGATGGTCTCTACGTCGTCGCCCACGTATCCGGCCTCGGTGATGGTCGTGGCGTCTGCAATTGCGAATGGGACGTTCAGCATTCGGGCCAAAGTGCGGGCCAGAAGCGTCTTACCGGTTCCCGTCGGGCCGACGAGCAGCACGTTGCTCTTTTCGATTTCCACGTCGGAGAATTCGCCAACCAGCTCCTGGGCTTGGATGCGTTTGTAGTGGTTGTAAACAGCCACTGAGAGTATTTTCTTGGCATAATCCTGGCCAATAACGTATTCGTCGAGCATCCCTTTCAGCTCGGACGGCTTGGGCAGCGTCGAATTTCGGTAGATATCGAGCGGAGCGGCCTCGTTTTTCTTGAGGATTTCTTGCGAGTTCTTGATGCAAACGTCGCAAATATACACTCTGTTGGGTCCTTCGATAAGTCCCGTTACTTCATGGGACATACGCCCGCAGAACGAGCATTTTATATCTTTGGTGGTTGTCTTTCCGTTAGCCATTTATTCTTCGTTGATGTAATCAAAAAACACAATAACAAATATACTATTTTTATGCCAATTTCTAAGCAAGAATCAAAACTTTAGCAAAAGAAGAGGCATCGAACAAAGGTGGCGACTGCCACTTGATTATTTCTGGGGCAGCGCAATGAAAAAATGAAAGTTGAATATGAATTCTTTTTCTTCATTATATTAGAAAGAACCCATACCGCCATTCAAGAGAGATATGGATTCTTTTCTGTAGTTTTTCTGCATTCCGCGGGACGCAAGCGAGAATCGTCGATTACGCCTTCTTTTCCTCTTCGGCGACTTTGGTCATCACCTTATCGATAAGCCCATAATCGAGCGCTTCCTGCGCCGTGAAGTAGAAGTCGCGTTGGGCGTCTTCTTTGATCTTGTTGGCGGGTTTGCCTGTGTGGTTCGATATAATGTCGAACAGAGTGTCACGAGTGCGCAACATCTCGTTTGTATAGATTTCAATATCGGCGACCACGCCCTGAGTGCCGCCCGAGGGTTGGTGCATCAGTATGCGTGAATTGGGTAGGGCAAAGCGTTTGCCCGTTTCGCCTGCGCAGAGCAGCACTTGGGCCATCGAAGCTGCCATTCCGACGCAAATCGTGGAGACGGCGGGCTTGATGAATTGCATTGTGTCGTAGATGGCCAGTCCGGCCGATACGCTGCCACCCGGCGAATTTATGTAGAGGTTGATGTCTTTGTTCGGGTCTTCGCTGGCCAGGAAAAGCATTTGCGCAATGATCAGGCTCGAGACGTTGTCGTCGATGGCCGAGCCGAGGAAAATGATGCGCTCTTTCAGCAGGCGCGAATAAATGTCGTAAGAACGCTCGCCGCGGCTGGTCTGCTCCACGACCATTGGGATAAGATAACTGTTATTCATCGATTGTCTCAAATTTCATATATTTAACATACAACAATACATAGACGTAGGAATTTAAAAACGATTATAAATAACAAGTTATTCGCCTGGGGCAACTGAACTCGAAGCAATTCCGACCACCGGAACTTTACCCGCACGCGGGCAAGCATCCTTTATAACCAAATCGTAGGTAAGAAAAAGAATCCTTAATATTCTTTTTCCTCGTCATTGCGCTGCTCTTAAACATTAAGTGGCAGCAGCCACTTTAATTCTTTCCTCGATTCAAAAACTGCGATTTCAGCTCGGTCATCGCGCTTTCAAATGATTGAATATTTTCATTGGTATCCGGTGCTTCGTATGCTTTCGACGAAGGTATCCGGGTTATTGTGCCGAGTTGCATGATAGCATCAATCCCGCCAATTTTCTTTGCTTTGTCGTAGAATTCGATTAGTTTTATTCCCATTGCGCTTCCATATTTTTTCTTAACAAAATCGTACTACTATCAATTTGAATACCAAAATTCATTTTTCTTTTTAAATCGACCGGAAAGCCCACCAGAAGCACGTCTTGCCATATCAAACGGGGAGCAATCTGGCGCGCCCGGAGCGAATCAACTCCCGGCCGCCCACGCGGTTCATTCTGCAAGAATTATATCTTTTCCTAATTTAAATAATTGTTTTTGCCATGGGGCTGTCTTGAAAGAGTCATTCTGAACGAAGTGAAGAATCCATTTGTATCTATAAGTCATTGCAATATATGGATGTTTCACTTCGTTCAACATGACGAAATGACTGTTTTTATTGCTACTTGCCCAAGCACTTAACCAAGTCGGGATGAAAAATAGTGGTGGAATCGGGATCGTGAGAAAAATTACTACCGAAAGAAAGCTCGTTCTCATTATCTATACCTGCCAATATTATTTCAGGAGGCATATACGAGGACAGAATGGTCCAGAAGCGCCCTTCGAACAAGTTTTTGCCATCGATTGCTACCACAAACGGCAATCCCCAAACAGAGATCCGAAATTTCTTGTTTTCATATATTCTCCGGACCGATTCAGTTTTTAAATAAATTGTGAAACTGTGTACGTCTGGCCTGAAAAGACAGCTATCAATATCATCATTGGTAATTAGTGGAGTTGCCCGGGAAAGGGAATCAAAACCGTCGGGCGAGTCGGGGCTATCAGTCAAAAAGAGCTGGAAGCAAGGCGCGGAATCTTTCGGCATCGCGTAACCTATTGCAATTACGGAAAGGAAGCCTATTATCATTAGGGCTGACCGGAGCATACAATACCTCTCTGCATCGAATGAAACAATTATTATAAAACGAAAGCGAACCATTGTAAAATAATCAATTTATGGGTTACGTGCAATATTAATTGGCTCGCACGGCTTAAATTTCAAAAAAATCAGAACAATAGCAATGTTGAACTTCGTTTTGTCTCGCCAATAACGGAAAGTTTTTGTAATTTTGCTCTTGAGGTTTTGTTCACAAAGTGGTGGATATTTTTCGCGATGCGCAAGACACAAAGAAACATACTTCCAATCGTAATTTTACTGTTGATTGTGGCCGGCTCGGCCGCGGCCCAACCCCTCTTTTGGAAGGTTAGCACGAAGAAAGCTACTGTCTATCTGCTCGGCTCGATTCATTTGGCCGACCAATCGTTCTATCCGCTGCCGGACCCGATCGAGAAAGCATTCTCAGAATCGTCCTCGCTTGTCGTGGAATTGGATCCGGACTCGTTTTCGATCGACGACCTGATCGCAAATTGCTCCTATCGGGACAATACAACAATCGTCGACCACCTGTCCAAGCCCGGTTACACCAAAGTGCGCCGCGCATTCAACTCGATCAAGCTGCCGGATTTCATGTGGAAATTCCTGAAGCCATTCCCAGCCGCCTTGGTCTATAGCAATTACAAATACTTAAGTTTCGGCGTCTCGCCCGAATTTGGCATCGACCTGCATTTCATCAACCAGGCCCGCACCGCAGGCAAGGAAATCGTGCAATTGGAAGATTTCATCGGCCAGACGAACCTCTTCGACAAACTCTCCGACAGCCTCAACGAGGTGATTCTGCTCAAATCGATTGCAGAAGTCGATTCGTCCAAGGCAGAAATGGCCACGCTGATCGAAGCCTGGAAAAATGGCGACGAGAAAACTCTTACGAGCATGTTCGTCTCCAAGCAAGACATGGACTCGGCCGACAGCGTTTACAATCGGATCCTGCTCGACGAGCGCAATGCGAAGATGATCGACAAGATCGAAGCCTTTCTGAAATCTAAAGGGACTTTCTTCGTCGTGGTCGGCACGGCGCACCTGCTGGGCGAAAATGGAATAGTGCAAACATTGAAAAAGAATAAAAAATACAAAACAGTGCGCGTCAAGTAGTTGTCGCATTGCTAATACATAAAACAAATAAATAAAACAAAGTATCTGATAGCCATTCAAATGGCGCAAGGAGACAAAGCAATGGAATTAAAAGGAAAAACAGTAATGATAACCGGCGCCTCGGCCGGAATTGGCGAGGGTTGTGCGGTAGGATTCGCAGAGCAAGGCTCGCGCCTGATATTGGTCGCTCGGCGCAACGAAAAACTTAGCGAGGTGGCCGAACGCTTGCGCAAAGACTTCGGAGTGGAGATCCACACAGTCGTTTGCGACGTAAGGAACTCCTCGGCCGTTGCCAATGCAATCAAATCATTGCCCAAGGAATGGAAAAATATTGATATCTTAGTGAACAATGCCGGGCTGGCTCGCGGTTTGGACAAAATCCAAAACGGTTCGCTCAGCGATTGGGACGAAATGATCGATACGAACGTCAAGGGCCTGCTTTACGTTTCGCGCGCAGTGCTGCCGGGCATGGTGGAGCGCGGTACGGGCTTGGTCGTGAACATCGCATCGCTGGCCGGCCGCGAGGTCTATCCTCTTGGGAACGTCTATTGCGGCACGAAGCACGCCGTGAAGGCTATCTCGAAGGGCATGACGCTCGATTTGAACGGGACCGGCGTCCGCGTTACGAACATCGATCCGGGCCTGGTCGAGACCGAGTTCTCGATGGTTCGCTTCCACGGGGACAAGGAAAAGGCCGATACTGTGTACAAAGGCTACAAGCCACTGACAGGCTACGACATAGGCCGCTTGGCTGTTTTCGCTGCCCAGCTCCCCGACCATATCAATTTGCAGGACATGCTCGTAACGCCCGCAGCGCAGGCATCTCCTTATGTGATGACGAAGAGAATATAATGGCATATAAATATCTTTTAATATTGTATTTAATCTCGCTCAAAAGGCAAGCCTTGTGGGGCTGCCCGCGGATTTAGTCAAAATTGAAATTAATCTTATTATTGTAATTATTAAGGAAAACAAATATGCCTACAGTTAAAGTACCACGCGGAACCAACCTGACCTGCAAAAACTGGCAGATCGAAGCCGCTTACAGAATGATCCAACACAACTTGGATCCCGAAAATGCCGAAAAACCACAAGAGCTTATCGTCTATGGTGGGCTGGGCAAGGCAGCCCGCAACTGGGACTGCTACTATGCAATTATCGATTCGCTTAAAAACCTTGAGCCGGACGAAACGCTTCTCGTCCAATCGGGCAAGCCCGTCGCCGTAGTGCCCACGCACGAAAACGCACCCCGCGTGATCATCGCCAACTCTAACCTGGTCCCGAAATGGGCCACCTGGGAAGAATTCCGCCGCCTGGACCAAATGGGCCTCATCATGTACGGCCAGATGACAGCCGGCAGCTGGATCTACATCGGCACGCAGGGCATACTTCAGGGCACCTACGAAACATTTGCCGAATGCGCCCGCCAACACTTCGGCGGCGACCTCTTCGGACGCTTCGCGCTCACGGGCGGAATGGGCGGAATGGGCGGCGCTCAACCACTTGCCGCAACGTTTGCCGGGGCCGCTTCGATCACTGTCGAAATCGACGAAGCACGCATCGACAAACGCATCCACGACGGCTATTGCGATATGAAAACAAAATCGCTCGACGAAGCCCTCGAAGTGATGAACAGAATGAAAGCCGACAAAAAAGCATACTCGATCGGCCTGGTGGGCAATTGCGCCGAAGTGCTGCCCGAATTGCTGCGCCGCGGCATCGTCCCGGACGTGGTAACCGACCAAACCGCTGCCCACGACCCGCTGAACGGATACTATCCCGCCGGCTACACCAAAGAGGAAGCCGACAAACTCCGCATCGAAAATCCCGACAAATACTTGGAAGCCACATATAAATCCGTCGGCGAACACGTCCGCGCAATGCTCGAATTCCAGAAACGCGGCTCGGTGGTCTTCGATTATGGCAACAACATCCGCGGCATCGCCCGCGACTACGACGGCGTGAAAAATGCCTTCGACTTCCCCGGATTCGTCCCGGCATACATCCGCCCGCTCTTCTGCGACGGCAAAGGCCCGTTCCGCTGGGTGGCCCTCTCCGGCGATCCGAAGGACATCGAAGTTACAGACAATGCAATCAAAGAACTCTTCCCCGAAGACAGACCGCTACACCGCTGGATCGACAACGCACAGAAACACGTCGGCTACCAAGCACTTCCGTCGCGCATCTGCTGGCTGGGCTATGGCGAACGCGCCAAAGCAGGCCTCCTCTTCAACGAGTTGGTGAAATCGGGCAAAGTTTCGGCCCCGATCGTTATCGGCCGCGACCACTTGGATTGCGGATCGGTGGCGTCGCCATACCGCGAGACCGAATCGATGAAAGACGGCTCGGACGCAATTGCCGATTGGGTTTATTTCAACTTTGCGCTCAACACGCTGGGCGGAGCCACTTGGGTTTCGTTGCACCACGGCGGTGGAGTGGGCATGGGCCTGTCGCTGCACGCCGGAATGGTCGTCGTGGCGGACGGCACGCCAGAGGCAGCAACCAAATTGGGCCGCGTCCTCACGTACGATCCGTTCATGGGCATCATCCGCCATACGGACGCCGGCTACGAACGCGCGATGGACAATGCGAAGAAATTCGGCATTAAGATCCCGATGATGAAATAATCATAACGATCAATTTCAATTTTCGCATACGATATAACGTATTGATTATAATAGAGATACTCTTATAACCAGAAATATAAGCAGATGTGCCACACTTCGGAAGTGTGGCACATCTGCGTAAAATACGTTGATTTTTGTTTTATTCTGTTCAATGCAATGAAAAGTGAATACAGAATCTAACGCCGAAGGCGTGGAATATTAATATGTCGTTCCATCGGAGCTTGCCGGAGATAGTAATAATTTCATATCCTAACCCCTTTAAAACAGTATGGTTTCCTACAACCTTCGGATCTTTCGTAAACAGTATAATTAATCTCGATTGTTTTTAGGTCTCTGCTAACTTCGGCAGTACCTACCGGGGCTTTACAGCCGTTTGCATAGTGGGTTGTGTAAAACTGAAGAATATTATTACCGGGATAGGTGTTAATTAATGGTAAATCCGGTATCGTATCGTAGAAGCCTTTATTAACATTAATCATTCTATAATAATCATCGATAAGGAATATTTTTACTATGTATTTGCTTGTAGTGTCGTCTGTTGTATAGTCTAAGTACTCACCTATTATTGATGCTTTGTTGAATGGTTTGATATAAACAAACGATTCAACTGTATCGATTCCGTCATCATTGCACTCAGGAAGTGGCGGCCTGGTTGCAATTAATTTTATCGGTATATAGCCGTAAGGCTCAGTGAATTGAATCATAACGAAGTTATCTTTTCTGGCTGTTGTCTCTTCGCCTATGTACCAAGACCAATCAGTATAATATTTCCCATCTGCTATGAATACTACCTCTGAAGACTCAAGCATTGTATCATTCAGAAAGTACTTATCGTAACACGGGAACTTCGTGATAATCTTAACTTTAGTATCTTGATAATCTTGGCACGGGTCTTTTGGTTCCGGTTTCACCGGATTGTCGTCCTTCGGGCAGCCATAGAAGGCAAAGACAGAAAGCAGGCAAAATAAAACTATAAGTGGTTTTTTCATGGTTATTTCCCCTGATTGATTTGTTTCATTTTTTCAGTTTCTGCCTTCAAGGCTTGGTTTTCCTTTTTCATTTCGATCATGTAGAGTGTGAGTTCATCTTTTCATAGATTGCTGGCAGCAAAAAAGGGGGAGCTGTGAACTCCCCCGTTAAATTATATCAGTGAATAACTACAATCTTCTCTGTTACAGCAGAATAATCTGTTCTTACAGTTAAAAAATAAACACCTGACGGGAGTTCATTAGTACTGAAACTAACACTTTTATCACCTTCTTGCATAACAATATTGTCTGCGATCACAGCGACAACATTGCCGATGTTGTCAGTAATATTTATTGAGATTGGATTGTTATCAGGATGATCCAGCCTAATAATTCCAATGTCATTAAGCGGATTAGGAGTGATAGAAATTGATAACTGTTTTGAATCATCTCGTGAGGGGTTGAACGGCAATTCTCTTTTAGCATTGTAATTGTGATTTGTTTTATAAACAGAACTATTACACAAGGAAAGCACTTGACTATAAGATGCTGGACCTATCCGTGGTTGTGTACATTCCACAGGCGGGCCTATTCTGAGAACTGTCTCGTTCTTAAGAGCAGATTCATTGTTATCTGATGGTTTTATTGATATTTCAGAATAAGATACTAATTCAATTGCATTTGTGTTCTGCAATCGAGTCGAACCTTTAACAAGGATTTGTTCTGTGGTTTTACTTGATTCTAGTATTTCAGTATCAATATATTCGACCTTTGTATTATTAATACTGTGCCATGGATTATTCCAATCCCATGTGGATGATTCTTGCTGGTCAACAGTCTCAATCTTTAGCGGATAAGTGCCAACCCAAAGGACATTTTGACCGTTCCCATCAGCTCTTTTCAGGTTTACAACAAGTTTAAGAAATGCTTTCGTTTCTGTAGCAGGTGAGATATTAGTATTAATGAATTGATTGTATGGGACAAGTATGTCGTCAAGATTCATTGTCATACCTCCACATTCATGCTCATAATATATCCCCAAAGGCAACTCTTTCAAACACTCAATTGGCATCAGATGTGATCTATAAATCTCCGATGTCATCCTTACAAAAGACTTCGGTGTTGTATATGGAATAATATTATCGTCAGGAACAAAATAATAGTCCATACCAGGCCTTTGAATCAACAATTCAGCATAGATTTCTATATCTTCGGTATTCATTTTAAAACCAGCAGCAGGATTAATGACATATTGAATATCATTGTCAAGTTTTAATTTATATGCAAACTTTGTCTTTACATTAACTGCATAATATGGATTATCAGTTTGCGGTTCTATACGAACTGTCCTATCTTCGCGTATGAGAATCTTTTCTTGCTTTAAAACAGGTGTACGTAATAAATTAAAAACACCTAATGTCCTATTATAATAAGGATAGTAATCGTCGGCGCCATTGTATTCGGATCCGGGAGTATTAATTACAAATCCCTTGTGAGGCATTTTATCAGTGATTGTCCCGTTAATAGCAGTTGACATCATTATTCCTGTAGGCGTAAGGCTTACCTTTAATGGGCCACTTGCTTGGCCTCCACCAAAAAATGCATCTAGGATTGAAAATGCCGAGCCTATGTACGGGAGTGCTTTCAATCCCATTGAAAGAAAATCTGGCTTCTCTGCTTCCTTGGCTAAAAGACTGAAGCCTTGAGTCGCATCTGCTTTTGTGTCTGCTTTAGTGTTTACATTTGAGGGCGATGAAGTAGGAAGAGATGAAATACCATTAACAAGACCCTGATACCAAGAATTCATATAAGTCAATGAATTGTATGTATCGGTAGCTTTCTTTCCAATACTGCCGACGGTGTTGATAAAATCCATCGCACCATAGGATTTACTATTCGTGAAATTCTTTGATGTGATTGCTTTGTTCCTAACCGTAAAAAGATTTGCGTCAATAGTGCCATTAGTCAAGAAATCGGGGTCAATAATTCCTTTTGTTGTAGCAGTTAAAGCTAACTGACCCTCCCTAATCAGGTGAACCTTAAAGTCCAAGCTTGTGTTGATGAGGCATCCACACGGATCGTACATCATGGTGAAATCAGCATAAAACCATTTGCTGTTCTCATTTTTGAATTCACAAACGCTGTTATATTCAGGCAATCCGATTGAATCATCAAGCGCGCGGAATGGTTTGTCCTCAGATGAAACTCCTAAGTCAAGAGCTGATGTAATTCTATCAGAATTAAATCTAAGTGTAAAACTTGCTGATTGATATGCTTCGGTTTGGCAAACAGAAATGAAAAACCTCAACAAGCCAGTATAGCGGTTATAAAGAATAAAATATGGGAAACTTATTCCGGAAAGGAATTCATCGGCATCCATAGGATCGCCAAATCGTTGAGTAATTAACTCCCATCCGCTTTCCGGTTTATAATCCTTGCTCATGCATAAACCCGTTAGCAAATCGTTGTCGGTCTGTTCATAGGGGCTTATCACTATTTGCTCACTGTCGCACAACCCTTTCTTTTTAAAATAATAAGTTCTCCAATCGAATATTGGGCTGGCGTGATAAAATGACCCGCCGTTTTGCTTCTGTGGAATCTCTGTGTTTAGCGGATTGTCGGGATTTGTTCTCAATGTGTTGTAATATCCATCCACGTTATGAGCTGGATTTGCACTCTGCGCAATTAACATGATTGAACAAAATATAAAGCAAATAAGCAAGCTAAATATTGTTTTCATTTTTTCACCCCGCGATAGACATGATTAATATAGGATTTTGTCTCTCGCACATAAGTTCTATAGTTAATTAACACGTTTTTGCATTCCCTGTCCAAAACCAAGGTTCCTGTTGGGCATTCACAACCGTTGTAATTGACATCAGAAATGAATCGAATGCAATTATTTGATATGTACTTATCAATGAAAGTATAGGGTGGTTCGCCGTAAACATCATCACAACCCTTGTTTATATTAAGAAATTCTGTATTAATACTGTCGCTCCAAAGGTGAACACCCACAGTGAATGTGTCAGTTGGGTTTTCGTCCAATGAACCGATATAATCCCCAAAAACTGATAATTCTTTCTTGTATTTCATGTACATATTCCCATATATGGTATCGATGCCGTCATCGCCGCATTGGGGCATGGGCGGGCGTTTAGCAATCAATCGTATCGGGAAATTGCCAACGCCGGAGTTGGGCCTCCCGAAACTGAGTGTGAAGCTTTTTTCACGGCGATGAGTGGTGTCTCCTGCGATCAGCCAGTCCCATTCGTAATACTCGCTGCTGCCCACTGCTTTGAAATTAATATAATTTTCGTAATAGAAGGTATCGTTTTCAACAATAGTATCCTTCAAACGAACAAACATTTTGATCTGCACAGTGCTATCCTTGTACAATTGGCATGTATCGATTGGTTCCGGCTTCACGGGATCGCTGCTCTTCGGGCAGCCATAGAAGGCAAAGACGGAAAGCAGAAAAAATATGAATATTAGTGGTTTTTTCATTGTTATTTCCCCTGATTGTTTTGTTTCATTTTTTCAATTTCTGCCTTCAATGCTTGGTTTTCCTTTTTCATTTCGATCATGTAGAGCGTGAGTTCTTCCACTTTTTTTAGTAGTGTGGATTGCATTTCCGAAACGCTTATTCCGTTTGCTGTTACTTCGGCTGTTGTTGGTACGCCGGGCAGGTGTTTGTTTTCCTTGATGAACCCGTCAAGCTCGTCCAAAGGTGTCAACTCGTAGGAAGGGTCAAAAACATAATCTGCCCAATTTGTCATCGTAACTCTGATCTCTTTCGCGAGGATGATACCATCAACGGATAGTTTTGAGGCAAACCCCGGGGCAACAGCGATATCAAATGAATTTCCTTCGTTACCAATAATAACGTTTCCTTTGATTTGAAGTTTCGCATTCGGCGTCGTTGTTCCAATGCCAATGTTCCCATCGTTCCTAACGAACATCATGCTCGTGCCTGAGTAGTTCATCACGTTAAGTGCGGATTTCGTGTTGTCGTTGGAAGCGCCGTGGATGACGAAGCGCGATTGAGGATCGGGGTGGCAGATGCCGACGTTGCCGTTCGCGCCCAATCGAATACCTTTATGGTTCTCCTGCATGTAGAAATTCTTGTAAACCTCTGCGCCCGCTGCTTGCTTATCGACCTCGATAAAGGCACCATTAGCATCGGCGCCGATTTGCATTGAAGCGATATCGCCTGAGTAGTTCACTCTCTGGGATCCATTCCAATAACTGTTGAATCCAAGAATTTTGTTTGCTCCGTCGTGGAAGTTGATCATGGAGCCGACTTGGAAGATGTCTTTCGGGTCTGAATTATTAATACTGACTCTGCCGTCGTCACGGACGTAGAGCGAAGTGCCACCCTTCCAATTTCCGGCCTGCAATGAATACGTTTGATTGTCGTTGCCAAGTCCCCTGATTGTTGTCCTTGTGTTTGAATACGGCCAGCTGCCAAGACCGATGGCCACGCGGTCATCAGATACGGGGTTCACTACAATTCCTTTGAAAGCACCCCATTGCGCCCCGCCTTCCCATTCTTTTACCTCGTCATTAGCAAGTCCTTTGCAATAGGAAACGAGCTTTACAGTGCCTTGGTAATCGAAAAGCAGTCCTTGTGTATAGCCTTCATTGATCCGCTTGAAGGCATTAGTTGCGTCTTTAAAAAGATTGTATCCCACGAAATCTTCGTTGGCTCCGTCGTGGAATGTAAGTCTATTTCCAATTTGGAGTAGTTCTCGCGGGTTGGAGTTTGCGATTCCAACGTGCCCTATATTCAGAATTGTCATTCTTTCGATGTCATTGTTTGCTTCGGGTGGAGTTGTACCAAATATGATCCGCCCCTCGGGGTCGCGGTTGGAAATGACAATATTATTCGTAAAATCTTTATTGGGGTCAAATTTGTTGGCCAGAAGGAAATCGTAGCTTGTTGTAAGTGTTGAAAATAGGTTGTAGTTCGTACCCTGGCACAAATGTAACAGCCCGCCTATGGGTATATCCTCCGTAGAGAAGAACAGTGTGGGTTGCTGGTTGCACCCTTGGCTGCCATTGATTTGTAGTGAGAATTGTGGCGAAGTAGTATGAATTCCAATATTGCCGATTCCGTTTAATGAATTTTGGCACTGTCCCCAGGCCAAGCTCCCGGATAGGATTAAAAATGCGAATAGAACCAAACAGTTCTTAAGAATGCTGTTAACCATAAAATCTCCTGCAAATAATTAATATATTATTCCGCTACGAAGCGGTTTCAGAAAATCAATATTTAAGAATAATTCAAAATACAAAAAATATAAAATCTATACAAATATATTTTTAAATAATCAGTGAATACTTGTAAGTATATTGTCATATCGTGCAATATATTCCACAGTATGGGCTGAATTCGGCCTCCCCAAAGAAATATCGATCAATATGTTGCCGTACTTTGTTCCACAAGCCACAATTCGAACGTTAACGCGCCTCGTATCGGTTTTATCTCGGGCGGGTCTCGCGCCCCGTGCGCACAAATCTGATCAAGCTAATGGACGCTATGCCCCCCGCTTTTTTTTCACGCCACAATAAAAGTATGTTAATATTTAATGTAAATCTGCTATTTTTGTAAATTGTAGTGATTGATATTTATTAGAGATAAATTGAGAATTATATATGGCTATTAGATTGTTTTCCAACGACGTAGCTATCGATCTCGGCACGGCGAACACTTTGATTTGGATGAAGGGTAAAGGGATCGTACTCAACGAGCCGTCCATAGTTGCTTTCGATAGAACCAACAAGCACATCATCGCCATCGGCCACGAAGCCCAGGCCATGGTCGGCAAAACGCACCGCGACATCAAGATCATCCGCCCGATGCGCGACGGCGCTATAGCCGATTTCGAGATCACCGAGGGCATGCTCCGCTCGTTCATCCGCAAGGTCTCGCTCAGCTGGCAGCCGGCTCGGCGCATCGTCGTCAGCGTCCCTTCGGGCATCACCGAAGTGGAAAAACGTGCCGTCCGGGACAGTTGCGAACACGCCGGAGCCAAGGAAGTGCACCTGATAGCCGAACCGATGGCCGGCGCTATCGGCGTGGGCATGAACGTTTTCGAACCGGTTGGCAACGTCATCGTCGATATTGGCGGCGGCACCACCGAGATCGCCGTTATCGCCCTCTCGGGCATCGTTAGCGACGAATCCATTCGCATCGCAGGCGACGAAATGACCAGTGCCATCATACAATATTTCAAACGCAGCCACAACATACTGATCGGCGACCGCACCGGCGAAATCATCAAATGCCAGGTCGGATCGGCCGTCCCCTTGGACGAAGAACTTGAAATCGAAGTCAAGGGCCGCGACCTCGTGCTCGGCATTCCGCGCCGCATCCAGGTCAGCTCCCAAGACATTCGCGAAGCCCTCGCCGAACCGGTCAACGCAATTGTGGATGCCGTTATGTCCCTTCTGGAGCGCACTCCGCCCGAGCTTTCGGCCGATATTTACGACCGCGGAATCGTGCTGTCCGGCGGCGGCGCGCTGCTCAAAGGGCTTGACGAACGCTTGCGCCGCGAAACCAGCCTGCCCGTCCACGTTTCGGACGATCCGCTCACGGCAGTTGTCCGTGGCGTCGGCAAGGTGATGGAGAACCTGAACGAATATTCATCAGTTTTGATAAAGAGCACACGTTATTAATTGAATCTGCGCTCGGGGCCGAGCCGTCTTTGTTCGCTAAAAGCGGATTATTATATTTTGGACATGTAGAAGAGCCGCGCTTATGTTGCAGAAAATCATAGATTTCGTTCTGAAATTCAAGGACTACATCACTTTTGTAGCCCTTGTGGTTATCAGCCTTTCGTTGATTTCGCTCAACTACACGCCCCAGATGGGCGGCTTCCGCACGGCCGTCGTGGGCACCATCGGTTGGATGCAGAACATGTTTTCATGGATTCCCAACCCCGTGGCGCTCAAAAACGAAAACCAAGCCCTACGCGAGCTGAACCTTTCGCTTTCGAGCGAGGTTACCCGAATGCGCAACGCACTCATCGAAAACGACAGGCTCCGCCAACTCGCCGATTTCCGTAAGAATTACAAAGTCAATTACATCCCATGCGAAGTCGTCGGGCGCATCACAGTCGAGATGCGCAACTACGTTACGCTGAACAAAGGGCGCTCCAGCGGGTTGCGCGAAGGCATGGCCGTGCGAAATGACGCCGGATTGGTCGGTTTGGTTACGTCGCTGAGCGACCATTATTCGCTCGTGGAGACGATATTGAACCGCAACGTCAGGATCGCCGGCAAAGACCAACGCAACGGCTATGGCGGCGTTATCGTTTGGGACGGTAGCGAAAACTTCCTGATGAAAAACATCCCGAAATCGTACGACTTCCAGGCCGGCGACATTGTCATCACAAGCGACGCCTCCAGCCGCTATCCCGAAGATATTCCCGTCGGGCAGGTGGTCAGCTCCACCGAAGAGGCCGGCGATTTGTTTATGAAAGTGGTAGTCCGCCCGATGGTGAATTTCTCCACTTTGGAACAGGTTTTCGTCCTCACAGAATTGCCCGACCCCGAACGGCTCGAACTTATTAAAGATTTCGAGAATAAAGTTAAAACTACAAAGAAGAAATAAATATGAACTTCGAGATCGAAAGCAAAGACTTTTTCAAGAATCCAACCATTCGCTATGCCAGCTATGGCATCGCTGCGTTGATTATTTCGCTCATACACCTCGTTTTCTTGAAGTTCATCAGCGTCGAAGGGCTGACGCCGGATATCCTTTTGATCTTTTGCGTATGGGTCGCGCTGCGCGAAGGCCAATTCGTGGGTATGTTCGCCGGATTCGCCTGCGGGATTCTCTTCGACATCATCACGCAAGACGTAATCGGCACGAACGCACTTTCGAAGACCTTGGTGGCATTTTCTGCCTGCTGGTTCTACAAGCGCGACACGCTCGACCAGATACTTTCGACCTATAAGTTCCTCGTTATTGTCCTGTGCACTTCGCTCCTGCACAATTTGGTGTACTATTTCTTCTATATCAAGCTGAGCGAACTGTCTTTCCTCCCGTTTTTCCTGAAATATGGCATCGCAATTTCGCTCTACACCACTGTGTTTGCCGTTATCGTTATGCTGGCCCATATACCGTCGCGGCGCATAAAAGTATAATACTTCCAGGCTCTTACTAAAAATTCCTTTCATGGTGCATGGACTTCACGATCTGTTCGCCCTTTGGGAATACTGGACTGTTCGCACTCAATACGCTATCCAATCAACATCTTTTCTATTACGTAAAAAAAAATCGTACAACGCGACCCGTGGGCCGGAAGTACGATTTGCAAAATGTGCGAAGCAACGTTGTTGCTTTGTTTGGTTTAGTAGGCTAATTTGACCTCTTTGACGTCGGGGAGTTTCATCTTCAAAATACGTTCCACTCCTTGTTTCAGCGTCATTGCTGCACCGGGGCAACCTGCGCAAGCGCCGGCGAGTTGCACATAGACAATTCCGTCCTCGACACTTTTGAGTTTAATCTGGCCGCCATCGGCCTCGATGTATGGGCGAATATCTTTTTCAATAATTGAGCTTACGCTCTGGAACAGGTTTTCATCATTTGTCGGCATCTGATTTCTCCGAAGTTATATTAATAATTAATAAAAATGTCCAATTCACACAACATTGATAGGAACGATTATTGTCCCTCGGTAATTGAACGTTTAACCGAGCTTAATATTTTTATTAAAGGTTCCTTATTGCGGAATTTATAGATCCTGCCGCACATTGTGCCTGTGGTTGGATAATAGATTTTTTTAAACAAAGCGCTGAAGAAATGGTATTTCACTGCATGCTCCCTTCGCCACATTGCCTATTTCGCTATTACAAATTTCCCGCGAGTAGAGTAATTCCGAGACCTAATTTCAAAAAAGTAAACACCACGGGCCAAACCTTCGGATGAAATTTGGAAACTATTCGGGCCTGGCGAAACGATTTTCGATTGCCGATCGGCGATGTTCCCCATTTCGTCAAACAAACGCAAGGAGTAGTCGCCGTGGTGCGGAGCCTCGAACGAAATTGTGGTGTGATTGATGAACGGATTCGGGTATGCCAAAGCAGCGCTGCCCGATTGCGACGGATCTTCAGCATCTAATTGAAAATCCCGGAACTTCCAAATAGTATTTAACACGTTGACTTTGAAAGCTATATCTTCAATTCTTGTGCAGTTCCGCGGGCTTCGGACGAAGTTTGGGCTTCCAAAGGCATTGCCACCCGCAATCGAATCGGAAATCCAAGTGTCGCCTCCGTCGTACGTGTGGTACACGAAATAAGAACCGAAAACAATTCCTTCGCGCTCATTTACGAAATATATGGAATAAAGCGAATTCACCGCATCATGCTTGTCCATCTGCCGAAAGCAAGTTCGCCCGGCGTCCCTTGTCTTGAAAATTCTTTCGGTTCGGTTGGCAGTGCTGTCGATACTGCTCGTAACCGCGAACCAAGCAACCGAATCGTTAACAAAATACATAGACGATATCGAGTCGGGCAATTGCCTCCATTCCCAAGAGTCGCCGCGGTTTTCCGTAACAAGCAGATACGACCGAGTGGAATCCTGGCTGCGGACGAGGGCGTAACAGCGGTTTTTGCTCAAGCGCCGAACATCAGAAACGAAGAACCCAATGTTGTAGATGGTCATGCCCAAGTCTTGGCAAGTCGTGATAGTGTTTGTGCTGTCGTCGATAAAGGAAAAATACAGAAGGTTCCACCCGACACCGAACTCGGCGTTGTTCATTGAAAGACCGTAAGCCGTGTTTATTTTGTTGCCATACTGGTTAATCCATGGGCGAATATTCCAAGATTTGCCGCCATCGGTAGTCCTGGCGAACAGATGCGGGAATGAATCGGACTCATAATTGTACAGCCTCATCAAAATATTCAGGCTATCGGCCACGCACATCTGGGCGCACAAGTATGGCTGGTTTAGCGTGGAGATGGCCGTATCGCCAAGGCTTTCGAATATTTTTGAAAATGTATTCCCTCCGTCGTACGAAATGAAAGCGTATGACCTGAGGAATTGATTGTCAGGAAAAGGAAGCCCCGTATTGAAATATTCATTGGAAGTATATCCAATTATTTGATTCGTAAAAATATCGAATACAACCATGCTTTCCTTCTGCTGATCGAGGAAATCCCATTTGCCCCAATAACCCTTGCCGTTGTATTCGCCTGGAACTGCCCCAAGGCTTGCTTGGCAAATCAAAAGCGCGAGTAGTATTATAGCTTTTTTCATATTGATAAATAATAATTAATTGACCGTTCTTAATTTCTTGTTCATTTGTTTCAAATAATGGGAAATATCACTACATTGAATATTAATAGACGAAGTTGTATCTCGAATTGTGCATTGCATCATCAATCTCCTTGAAAAAAGGAATATTTGATAATCTTGATTTTATTCTTATATTGTCGAGATGTTACTTTATTAAATTGGAAATGATGAAACTTGACAAATTATTCATAGAGTTCATTAACAGCGAAAAATCCGGGGGTATTATCCTTATTTTTTTTACTGCTGTTTCGCTTGCCCTCGCCAATTCACCAAAAGGTTCCGTATATATTGACTTTTGGCATACCCAGCTGTTTGGCCACTCGATTGTGCACTGGATTAATGACGGATTGATGGCCATATTTTTCCTGTTAATCGGGCTGGAATTGGAAAGAGAATTCTACATCGGCGAACTATCTGATATGAAGAAGTCAGCATTGCCGATCGTTGCGGCCTTGGGCGGTATGATGGTTCCGGCGGGCTTATATCTGTTGCTTAACTGGGGCAGCACTTCGCAGAGCGGCGCTGGAATCCCAATGGCAACTGATATTGCGTTCGCTATCGGAGTACTCTCAATTTTGGGCAACAGGGTTCCGTTCTCATTGAAAGTATTCTTGACGGCTCTTGCAGTTATCGACGATTTGGGGGCGATTGTGATAATTGCAGTTTTCTATACAAAAAGCCTTTCCATTACATACCTCTCCATTTCTTTGGGAATTTGGCTTCTTATAATCTGTTTGAACCGAATTGGCATCCGACGTTTGTCCATTTTTTTGATTCTCGGACTCGGGATGTGGTATTCCATGCTTTTGTCGGGTGTCCATTCCACTATAAGTGGTGTTTTACTCGCGTTCGCAATTCCATTTGCCGGCGGAGGTGATGCTTCCCCGTCGTACAGGCTTCAACATATCCTTCACAAACCTGTTGCTTATATAATATTACCTCTTTTCGCTGCGGCAAACACTGCAATCGCCTTAAATGGCGGTGTGCTTTCCGGCATCTTCGAATCGAGTAGTCTTGGCATTGCATTGGGGTTGCTGGCAGGAAAGCCCTTGGGAATTTTTCTCTTTTCGGTATTGGGCGTGCGAGCAGGACTTTGCCATTTGCCAGAAGGAATTAATCTGAAATACATCCTCGGTGTTGGATTCATTGGCGGCATCGGATTCACTATGTCCATTTTTATAACAATGCTTGCCTTCGACAACCAATCCTTGGTCGATGTATCGAAACTCGCAATACTAATCTCTTCGACTCTTGCCGGAACCCTTGGGTATATTTGGCTTTCGTGTACTACAAAATAAGTATTAATCGCTAATCACAATCGCAAGCACAGCAGAATGGACAAATAATTGAATATTGCTATCATTGTCGCGGCAATCCCGCCCCCGATCGATTAGAACTTCACTTGGTCGGCAGCGGCGCCCATTGCGTCGCGCAGCAGCAGGTAGAGCCGATTGTGCAGATTGACCTCGCTCAGGCCGTGGTCGATGTCCAAGAATAGTACATTCATTTCCGGGTGCGAATCGCGAATAGATTTCTCTATGCCTTTGGCCACAATGTGGTTGGCAATGCAGCCGAACGGTTGCAGGCATAGCACGTTTTTGATTCCCGTTTCGGCAAATTCCGCAATATCGGCGGCGATGAGCCAACCCTCGCCGTAATAGTGCGTGCTCAAATCGATCAGCTTCTCGGCTTTTTGCGCGAGTTCCTTCAGGCCGGCTCTCGGCGCGAAATAGCGAAACCGGCTGAGAGACGAGTCGAATTTCTTCGTGTATCGATTGAAAATCATACGATATGCAAACGCCAATTGCGCGTGAGGGAATCGGCTGTCAATATCGAACTTATGCTTCACCTCCACGTTCACAAGCCACTGCGCAAACATATTCACAAGCGGCGGCACCTTGACGTGCACTCCGGCGCGGACCAGCTTTTCGACAATGTGATGATTCCCGAAGGGCGAGTATTTAACGTAAATCTCGCCAATCAGGCCGATCGATGGCACTTGCTTTCCGGTATCAATTTCGATTGAGTTGAACTCCTCCACTGCCCTGTCCAACAGTTCCAAAGTTCCGCTCAAATCGTTGGAGGCCACGAGCGGGGTAACCAGCGACAGGTACTTATCGGCTGCGGCTCGTGCTGCGCCCGCCGAGAGTTCGCGCGGGGCAATTGCGTAGTACATATCCGAAATGGCATCGCCAAACATGATACCGATCACTCCCTGCGTGGTAAGTAACTTGCGGTCCAACTCGAAGCCGAATTGCTTGTTGATACTCTTTTTCAGCACGCTGACGCCAACGACCGGAGTGTTGTGGAATCCATTGCGCACGAGTGCCTTTTTGATGAGCGACAGATAGTTCGACGCTCTGCACTGGCCGCCCGTCTGCGTTATCCCGACGGCAACTTCGTCCGGCCGGTAGCGCCCGCTCATCAACGCTTTGAGTATGTCGCCGATAACGAGTGTGGCCGGATAGCATATTTCATTATTAACATATTTCAGCCCGTAGTTCCTCGATTCTTCGTCCGCCGGCGGCAGTATCTCGAGCCGGTAGCCCATGGCCGCGAACGGGGCGGCGATATACGAGGAATGGAAATCCGAAAAATGCGGGACGATTATGGCCTTCCGCTTGTCCGATTTCTGGAATTCAGGCGTGGAAATTCTTGGCTTAGGGTTCGGTTGGGCCTTGGGCGCGCAAGACGATTCTGCAAAAGAGCGTACGCGCAATTTGAGCGAGCCATGCGCCGACAGCTCGTCGATGCGGAGCAAAGTGTGCTTTTTGCCGGCAGAGTCCAAGATGTCCCGCACTTCGTCGATCATAATTGAATCCGGCCCGCAACCGAAACTGTTCAGCTGAATTAATTCAGCATATTTGCTGGAGGCTGCAAATTTTGCCGCATGGATAAGCCTGTTCGGATACGCCCACTGGGTGAGCACTTGCGCATCGTCTATGCTCATTTTTTGCACGAAAGTGATAGCATCCTCGGTAATGGTATCGATACCGAAGTCCGAAAACATATCGAATACGCCATGGTTAATCAGCGGATCGATATGGTACGGCCTGGAGGCAATCACTGCATAAGTTTTTCCGGCGGCTTCGTTCGCGGCAATTATCTCGGCGGCGCGGAGGGCAAGCGCTTCCTTGTATTCGGCCTGAGCAGCAAAAGCTTCGCGAAGTGCATTTCGCGCAACCGACGAGCCGATGCCGAGTCCGCGAAGGTAACGCAGGACGGCCCGAGCCAGCAATTTCTCATCTCGGAACGAAATATGCGGCGTGTCCAAAATGCCTTCGGATCGCGCTCGGCCGAAAACCGAGTTCCGCAAGACGTCAGGATACCCGCTGACCACCGGGCAGTTAAAGCAGTTCGAACTGCCATCCGCCGCGGCGGATTCGAATGTTACTATCGGATAGAAAATCCGGTCGGCGCCGCGAGAAAGCAAATCTATTACGTGGCCGTGGGTTAGCTTCGCCGGAAAGCATATATTGTCCGAAGCGACCGTGCCGGCGCCCAATTCCGCGATAGATTGCTTCGACCGGGGCGAAAGCACGACCTCGATCCCGCAGTTCGCGAATAGGGCAGCCCAAAACGGGAAGTTCTCGTAAACGTTCAACACTCGAGGAATACCAAGTTTTAGTTTGGTTTCCCCGAGCAAGGATTTAGTATTTCGGTTAAAAAGCAATTTGTATTTGAATTTAGCAAAATTCTCGCCCTTGGCGGCCTTTGTCCCATTGTTCGAGAAAACTCTTTCGCAGCGGTTTCCTGTAACGAAGACAGAATCCTCGGCGAAACGCATTTCGGTGATTCGGCAGGCATTCTCGCAGCCGGGGCATTCGCTAATCTTCGACGTGTAGTCTCCGCACGATGCGATTCTCTCCAGCGGAACAGATTCCGGGCGATTGCCCGCCAGTCCGATGGCCGTCAGTGCAGAGCCATACGCGCCCATCAGCTCCGAAATGTCCGGCGTGGTAACGCAAGCGCCGAGCGTCAGTTCCAAAGCGCGGAGCACGGCGGGGTTTTTGAAAGTACCGCCCTGCGCCACAATGTTGCGGCCGAGAGTATCGGTATTCGATATTTTCAATACCTTGTACAGGCAATTGCTGACGACCGAATAGGCAAGCCCTGCGGATATGTCGCCGGCGGTGGCGCCCTCGCGGAATGATTGCTTCACTTTCGAGTTCATGAAAACAGTGCACCGAGTGCCCAGATCCGCCGGATACTGCGCGCGGCAGGCCTCTTTAGCGAATTCGGAAACGCCCATTCCGGCCGAATTGGCAAAGGTTTCGATGAACGAGCCGCAGCCCGAGGAGCAGGCTTCGTTGATCTCGATTTTGTCTATGCAGCCGTTTCGTATGAAAATAGCTTTCATGTCTTGGCCGCCGATGTCGAGGACGAAGGAAACATTCGGATCGAACTCCACGGCTGCCCTGTGGTGCGCCAGTGTTTCGACGATCCCATGGCCCAAATGGAAGGCCACGCGAATCAAATCTTCGCCATAGCCGGTAACGCACGACCCCGCGATTTGGATCTCGACGCGCTTTTCGCGGGCGGCGGCGAGCAGACGTTTCAGCCCCGAGCGGACGCAGCCGATCGGGTCGGAATTGTTGTTGGAATAGTACTCGTAGGCGATGCGGCCGGCCGAATCGGTAAGCACGATTTTCGTGGTCGTCGAACCTGAATCAATGCCGAGGAAAGCGGGTTTGCAGTGTAAAGTCTCGATGGGAGTGCGTTTGGCTTTGTTGGCCGCCTTTTCTTCGGACCACTTCTCGAATTGTTCGGCGGAATCGAAGAGTGGCTTTTGGTATTCGGATTTTTCAACTTTTTGAATACGCCCCGGAGCCAATTTCTCGAGCAAAAGGCTCAGCTGGATTTCCGATTCGGAAGCTGCGGTGGCCACAGCGGCGCCGCTGGCCGGAATAAGCTCGGCCCGATCGACCTCTTCGATGTCTTGGGAGACTAAAGAAAAGGCATTCATCAGGAAACGGCGAAGCGACGGCAGGAAAGTGAGCGGCCCGCCGGAGAAAACAATTTTCGGTATTGCAACCGAGCCGCGGAGCAGAGTGTTTTTGATTTGTATGGCAAGGGCGTGGAATATCGAAGCGGAAATGTCCTCGCGGGGCACCGACCGGCTGATCAAGTTCTGCACGTCGGTTTTGGCAAAGACGCCACAGCGCGAAGCAATCGGATAGATGTGTTTGTGGTCGGCGGAAAGCGTATCCATTTCCTCGGGCGAAATGCCGAGCAGGCTGGCCATTTGGTCGATGAAGGCCCCGGTGCCGCCGGCGCAATTCCCGTTCATGCGTATATCGTGGCCGTGGCGTTGGTCGAAAAAGATGATCTTGGAGTCTTCGCCGCCGATGTCGATAAGAGTTTTTATTCCCGGATGGAACGATTCGGCGAATCCTGCCGTTGCGACCAATTCCTGCACAAAGGGCGAACCTGACTTTTCGGCAATGCCCATGCCTGCGCTGCCGGTCAGCACGGGGCGCACAAATACGTCGCCCAAGCGTTCGATGGCGCTCTCCAACGATGACTTAACTGCCAGCGAGATATTCCCGCGGTGCCGCTTGTATTCTGTCATCATTATTTTGTTGTCCGAATCGAAAATTACCGTTTTCGCGGTAGTCGAACCGAGATCTATACCTAATTTGTAAACAGGCCTATGCATTACCCTATTGAATATTGATACTAATCGCTTAATAAAGAACGGCACTTATGCTCCTGTGAGCAAAATGTCGGAGAAAAGAAAATGGGAATAAAACGAACAATGACAACGAATTACATATCAAATTGTCATATTGAGGCAATATAATAAAACATTTTGAATAATGCAAATATTCGACAATAGTTTTTTATGGTAATATATAGATTGGCTGATGAAATGTTGTGGTGATTGGCTGAACTGTGATTTATCTGATTTCAATGAATAACATGAGCTTTTACTGCAACTCATCCGATGACTACCAACGTAACTATGTCAATTACGAATAAATACCAGCGAGTCATCGGATGAGTACAAGAGGTTCGTAGTAGGGAAAACCAACCCCGAAGCAGATGATATATAAGAAGATAGAGTGGTACTACCATTCCAAATGGTAGTACCACTTTCTTGAGAAGTAATCATCACATCAACAAGTCCTTGGGAGGGTTTGGAACCAGCCCCTACATCTTGAAGAAAGCAATCCTCAATCGGCTTTGATAGCTTTGCTAATGTATTGGCCAAGCGGCGTCGATACCCTGACGAAATACATACCCTGTGGCAAATCTTTGCCCAAGCCCGTAGTGGCTGTGCCGGACTCGAATTGCACAGATTCGCTTCGGACGCAGTAGCCAATCGAATTCAGTATCGATACATGCGCGGCGCCGGAATAGGCTCCGGGGATAGTAATCGCGATGCTCGAGCCAATAGGATTCGGCCAAATCCGTAAATCGGTCGTTGCGGCTTCGTCGGCCACGCCTGTGGTGGTCTGCTTCAGAGAAAATAGTAAAAAATTAACATTTGTGCCAATCGCTAATTTGTCGATATAGTAAGCATAAATCAACTTGTTTTTGTCCATGAAGAATTTCGTACACATTGCCAACCCTTCGAACTCGAAAGTGGATATGTTCACACGGGCCGTGTTCAGGTTTTCGTCAGTTTCCAAAAGTATGGCCTTGTATGGGCCGCCTTCGGTTTCCTTCATCATGCCCCCGAGAACCAATCCGCTCGGGCCGTGAAATATTTCGCGAAATTTAGAATACGGGTAGCTCGTCTCGATTGTTTTTGTTTGAACCAAATTGAAATCCGGATCGTATTTTTTGATTTCGCAACCGGTGTTGTTCGAGTTGGAAATGCAGTAGAAATTGCCGCTCGCGTCGAATGTATTAGAATAGGTGTCGAGATCGCAAGTCTTCTTCCAAATCATTTCGCCGTCTTTGTCTGTTTTGACCATAACGTATGAATATTCTTCTGAACTGTTCACAATAATCAGCCGGTTCCATAAGTTGCCCAACGGGTCGATATACATATCAGTCGAAAATGTTTCGGTATCTGCGCAGACTGAATACGTCTTGGTCCACTCGACGCCCGCAAAGCGATTGCATTTGTCGATAAACAACATCGGCTTGCCGTCAATTTTAATCATCCCCGTCCTGTAGAATCCATCCTCGCCCAGCATCGCAGCGCCATAAACTGATTCTCCTGCGACAGGCACTCCGACCGAGTCAATCAAACGATTGCCCTCCGAATCAAATTCATTATAAATATAACTAACCTCCTCAGGTAATAATGATTGACCGAAACCCAAGATGTAATGATTTCCGTTTGATAATTTTCCAATTTTAGATTCCTCAGCATAAGATAGTGAAGGCTTGAAATATATCATTTTGTGGCTATAAGACAAATCATCCCCAAAAAATGAAATGAACATTGTATCTTTCAAAGTGATTTTGTGTGGAAATATATGCCCTTCGATTATAATTTTCGAAGAATCTACTAATCCAATATTGCCGATATTTAAACTAACAGAAGTGTCTGAAATAGTATTTAGAATTCGTTCAGATACAATTTGTCCAAATGAGAGAGAAACCGACATAAGAAAGCAAAGGACAAAGAATAATTCTTTCATAAGAGTCTCCGAAGATATATATTAGGGCCTCCGGGGAGAGGCCCCGGTATTGATTATTTAACAGATATATTGATTATTTTCGTGTATAGCCCGGATCCGGATTGAACCCTACAGGCATACACGCCGGATTTCAAATTGGATATGTCTTTGGTATAAGGCACTCCGTATTGTTGTCGTAACAGTAGAATATATTGGGTCATCGTTTTCCAATCGTAGGAATCATTTATAAATATTAACAAATTCAAATTATAAAAAATGTTTTGGATTTCCAAATTATTTTTGATAATTATTTATACAATCTCAATATTGCATCAATAATAAGGTGGCGGCTGCCACTTTATTTTTCAAGGGCAGCGCAATGATGAAAGGAAAGATGAACAAGAATTCATGTTTCCTTATATTAGAAATTATTCTTAATATAATTATGTTTGGTAGAATTTGAACTTCCTTTCTCATGGTTCTATATCGCATTATGTGGGTAAACAACAATTGTAGATTTTCTGGAACTTAATGATAAGAATATGATTCAATATCGAACTGAATATGTACACTCCCCAATACTATTTGTATTGTTCAATAAAAGTGATTGTTGCGAATTGATACCGCGTGAGCGGTTGTTATATTGTAGCAGTTGATTTCCACTTGCAAGTCATACCGCGTAGCGGTTGTTGTATAATAATCTGCAAGAATAAACCAATCATATAAAACATTCGCTACGCGAATTCTTGTCAAAGGTTTAAAACAATATTCCTACAATACAACAACCGCTACGCGGTAAAATATCATTTTGATTTTTGCATGATCTCGAATAAAGTGGCAGTCGCCACATAGAATTGGTGATCGGGAGTGGATTGTACTTCAATAATTGTTGGAAGAACTCAGATGTAAGCTCAATGATGCCTGTTGTCGCCGTATTACTTTTCCAACAGGCCTTGAATATTCAAGCCATTTTCGGATTGTCTCAGCGAAGTGCCCAAGGTGGCCGATAACCTGATCAGCTTATTCTCTATTGCGTCTTTTTCTGTGCCGATGGCCGGTTCGGGGCGCCAGGCGTTTATTGATATCGGAATTATTTCTGCCGAATCAATTCCATCATGGCCAATCGAACAGCGAAAGATAGCGCTGCGGGACTGATCCCGCTGGGAGTTGTCAAAAACGAAATTCCCTAAGCTATATAGTATCAGTATCCCTTTGTATAACTCGATTCCTTGGAGCACGTGCGGATGGTGGCCAATGACCAAACCAGCGCCTGCATCTGCAATCCGGTGGGCGATTCGCTTTTGGCGCCCGCTTGGCAGGCTGTCCAACTCTCGCCCCCAGTGCATCGAGACAATCACGAAGTCGTTGCTGTCCCGCGCCGCTCCGATAGCGGCCACCAGAGCGGCGATATTACCCGAATCTGCTGTCGTTGCCACCGAAAAATCTGTATATGCAATGAAAGCCAGTTTGAGACCATTCTTCTCGATAATCGTCGGGCGGTACGAAGCCCTGCCGGCCGAATCGCCGCAAAACGCAATGCCTGCGCTGCCCAGCGCGCGAACCGTGGCCCGGAGGCCGCCCGGGCCGCAATCCATGGAGTGGTTGTTTGCAATCGAAACGATATCGAATCCGGCGTCGCGAAGCCCGTAGGCGTATTCTGGTTCGCCGCGGAAAGAGTGCCTTTTTCGGACTGGACGAGCTTCTGCAGCCGGGCACAGCGGGCACTCGAGGTTGGCAAACGAAACTTCGGCCCTCGAAAGAATTTCGCGCGACAGCTCGAACGGGTAGTTCAATCCGTGCTCCTCGATTCGGGCGCGCATCGAACGGGCCAGCAAGACGTCGCCCACCGCGCAAAAGCTGATTTGGGATTGGGCCGGCGCAATTAGCGAAATTAGTAAAATGATGATGAAAGCAATTCTATATGCTATGTTGTCAACTTTGTTCATTTTGTTGTCCGAATATCGGGAAGTTCAGCAGCTTGCCTGATAAAAATGAATCATTCACGCTCCACTCGCGGCTTGGCAAGGAGCGGAATGGGAAAGAGCTTAAGCAATGGAAAAAGTTATTCGTTATGAATCATGTGTTTGCAAATTCTACCCTCTAATTGCTCTCACAAACACAAAAGTGTTTGGCGATGTGGCGGAAGTGCAAGTGAATTGCTACTTCTTGCGGATTTTGAACTCGGTGCGGCGATTCTTTTGGCGGCCGGCATCGGTTTCGTTCGTTGCGATTGGTTGCGAAGGGCCGAAGCCATAGCATTCGATTCGCGAAGCCGAAATGCCGCATTTAACCAATTCGCTCTTGACTGCATTGGCTCGGGCCAAACTCAGTTTCGTGTTGTGGGAGATGTCTCCGGTGGAATCGGTGTGGCCTCGCAAGTCGATTTCGATCGTCGGGAAAGCGCTCATCAGCCGGCAAATGTGGTCAATGGCGGGCTTGCTCTCATCTTTGATTTTCGATTTGTCTGTGTCGAAATAGACATTTATCATATCGATTGCGCCCACGTTCGGAGTGTTGTCAAATGTATATTCCGCTGCCAGCGTGTCGCCGGGCAGGCACAGCTTCAGTTTGATTTTGTGCGGGCCGAAATCCTCGGGAGTATATTCGAAGGCGTAATAGTTTTTGTAGCGCCTGTAAATATCGTTGAAGGCCGGCGCAAATTCCTCTGTCTTGTAGATCTTCCGGTAGGCTCCGCCGGTTGAAACAGCTATATTCTTCAGGAAATCTTCGTCTATATAGTCGCCGAAGCCGAGGCAGGAAACGCTTGTATTCGTGGCGCGCGCAAAGGCCAGCAGGGAGTCGAGCTTGACCGTGGAACTATTGTCCGCACCGTCTGTGATCAAAACAATTGCTTTCCTGTCGAATTGTTTTGCTGGTTCGAGGCTTTCGATGCCGACGCGAATCGCGTTCAGAATGGCCGTCAATCCGCCAAAGCCCTCGAGCGAATTGATTTTAATATTCTTGACCGATTCGTCTGCATTGTCGGTAAAGGGCGATTCCACGGCCACCCGATTGTCGTATTTGACCACGCTCAAAGCGTCCTCCGGGCGTTTGTTTCGCGCGAGCGAGGCAATGGCCTCCTGCATTCCCTTCGCCCGCCAATCGCCCATGGATCCGGAATGGTCCAAAACGAATGCGACAGCGAGTTTTTCTGCGTCTGCCTCTGTTGCCTCGCGAATCTTGAAGTCAGTTATTGGCTTCTCGACGCTGTCGAACACTTCGGCAGCCCAACACCAACGGAAAATGTCGGGATAGTCCAAGGCCCGAGAATAATAGACGCCCATGCTGTCGATAAGATGGAAGAAAACCGTCGTCCGCGTGGGCGAGCACTCTGCTCGGGAAATCGATACAGCGCGCCCTTCGGCCGGTTGCATGTTCTCCGGTGTGGTATCGGTTCTGGAAAAGAATGCCGGCGAATACCCATCCGGCGGGCGAGAATCGTTTTGCGCTGCCGGTTCGCCGGAAGGAGCCGTTCCGCAAGAGAACAGTATCGATGCCAATGCGGCAAGTATCATCAAGTTTTGGTATTTCATAGCTTTGGCCAGTCCGATTACAAGTTGTTAGTTCATAATACTTTATTATTCCGAGACGAAAAAACCGCCATGATATTGATGTGCAATTTTGTGGGGGTTTTGTTTTGGGTTTGGAAGGATTTAATATTCGGATTTTTTACATTTTGTGTGTGGAAGTTGATGACTCCCATTCTGATAAATGAATTCTTCAAATACCGCGTAGCGAGTAACTCTGGTAGATATCGAAACCCAAAGCCCCTTGTTATCCCGTAGGGATTAAATTATCGGTTCAAATATCTTACCCGCTCATAAAAGTTATTTCGCGTGAGCGATTGCTTCATGTATTTGGTTGATTCTAGCAGCCTTATATATAACAACCGCTCGTGCGGTATAAATCCGTAAGTGTCACTTTTTCAGGCAGCCTGCGAATTTAATGCAACCTTTTCAGAAGAAAAATATCATATATATTGGCAACGGGTAGCAAAGATTTGTGGAACCCGGTTTTTTCCGGCTTTTTATTTAAGCGCTTGCCACAGTTGCGAAATTGAATTTTTAAGAAATAATTCAAAATGCAAGTCTGGCTTGCAATTGCGTTTGTAGTACGGATTTTTTTGTTTAAATTACATGTTCGTTTTCTGATGAATTCAGAAACTGATTAAGGCAAATAACTCATTTATAAATGGAGCCTTTGAAATGAAACGAAAACTGATTACGGCCGCTGCGATAGCCTTGGGAACCTTCGCCGGCGTATTTGTCCAACCTCTTATGAGTGGCGACAACGTTTATAACCAACTCAAAAAAATCGAAAAGGTGCTCGGCACTGCTTCCCGGAACTACGTGGACGAAGTGGACAACGCCAAACTGACCGAGGCAGCGATCCGCGGTATGCTCAACGAATTGGATCCGCACTCGTTCTACATTTCCGCAGAGGAAAAGAAGAAAGTTGACGAGGATTTTAGTGGCAGCTTCGATGGTATCGGCGTCGAATTCGACGTTATCAACGACACTATCACGATCGTTACTGCAATTCCGGGCGGCCCCAGCGAACAGCTCGGAATCCTTAGTGGCGACAAAATCGTCAATATCGACGGCACGACTGCAATCGGCATCGACCGCAGCGACGTCCCCAAACGCCTCAAAGGCCCCAAAGGCACTATCGTCAAAGTTGACATTAAAAGATCCGGCTCGTCGGATTTGATTCCATACACAATCAAACGCGACAAGATTCCTCTGCACACCGTGGACGCCACGTACATGGTGGATGGTACTGATATTGGCGTGGTAACGGTGAACCGCTTTGCCGCCACGACCCACGAAGAACTGATGGATGCACTCCATTCGCTCAAAACGCAGGGCATGAAGCGCGTTGTGCTCGACCTGAGGAACAATCCCGGCGGCTTCCTGAACGAAGCAGTTGCGATGGTCGATGAATTCCTTGGCGGCAACGATACTATCGTCTTCACGAAAGGCCGCACCCCCGGCGTGGACGAAGTGCACTATTCGCACCCGGGCAACGAATTCGAGAATACACCGCTGATCGTCCTCGTCAATATTGGCTCGGCATCCGCGAGCGAAATCGTCTCCGGCGCCATCCAAGACCACGACCGCGGGCTGATCGTCGGCGAGACATCATACGGCAAGGGCTTGGTCCAACGCCAGTTCGACCTCGAGGACGGCTCTGCATACAGAATCACCATCTCTCGGTACTATACGCCATCCGGCCGTTGCATCCAACGCCCATACAAGGACAAAGAAAAATATCGCCACCTGGCCGGACGCCTCGAATTGGAAGAAGGCTCGTACCTCGAAAATCCGATCGAGAAAATTAAAGAGCAAGCCCAAAAGCTGAACGACAAGGAAAAAGATCCCAAGATGAAAATCAATATGGACTCGCTTCCCATTTTCCATACTCGCAAAGGGCGCGCAGTGTTTGCCGGCGGCGGCATCACGCCTGACTACATCGTCAAAAGCGACACGATTACTCGCTTCAGCATCCAACTGCGTATCAAAAATGTCTTCTTCGAGTACGTCGATTCGTATCTGAAGTCCGAAGGAAAAGACTTGAAAGTGAAATACGCCAACAACTATACAGACTTCCTTCGCAAATGGGAACCATCGAAATCCATAATGAAAGATTTCCGCCGCTTGGCCGAATCGAAAGAAGTGAAGTGGGACGATAAAGACTACTCGGTTGACGAAGACTACATCAAATTGATGATAAAAGCCTACATTGCCCGTTCGCTCTGGGACCGCAACAAAATGAGCCAAATCTTCACGAAGGTGGATCGCCAGTTGGAAGAAGCTATTAAACTGTTCCCGACAGCCGACAGCATGGTCAGGAAATAAGCTCGAGTCAGAGCAGCATTCCGCCAGGCACAACTTAGCAAAAAGCCCAACCCGTTATCAGGGAAGGGCTTTTTTGATTTTTGGTTCTAAGAGGTTGTTGAGAAAGTATCTCTGTACCAACCCACGGGTTAACCCGTGGGTCCTTAAATCGATTATATTTCTGGTAGGTTAATACTATTCAGGACTGAGTTTGTGCAATTCGTTTTAGAACCACAAACTAAGCCTCTGTGCGCATTTTGATCGGAAGGATTACGAATTCCATGCCCTGCATGTAGAGCTTGCGCTGGAGCGAAAAGACTGTGTAATTGTGCAGCAATCGCGTCAGGAATGTGTCCTGTGGGAAGACGATTTGCCCGCCGAAGAACACGGAGCGCGGGAATCGGGCTTTGATCTCTGGGACCAATTTCATAACCTCTTCCACCACGTCCAGGCCGGTCGAAGTGAACGCTTCGGTGTAGAAACCTCGCTTCGAAAGGAAGTCGATATATTTCTGGACGTCTGCTTGATTCTTGGCTTTCAGCTCTTCGAGGTGTTCGCGGCCTTTGAAGGTTTCCGCGTCGATAACGCCCACTTGCATGACGACAAAATTATGGAAATGGTCGCCAAACACGCGGAAGATGCTGAGCATGGAGTGCACGCCGATGCCCGAAAAGCCATTGACGAGAAGGACAGCGGTCCGGCCCATGCGGTCGTAAACGGGTTTCGTTTCTGTTGTGCTGCTGATTTCCATACTGAGCGAAATCAGCCCTTCGTCCAGCAGCGAATCGAGTTTTTTAATCATTTTGCCTGTGCGGTTGTACTCTCTTTTGATTATTGAGAATAGGGTAATCAGAGCGCCGGTGATTAGTATCGTGATCCAGCCGCCTTCGTGGAATTTGACGATGATAACCGCAACGAGGACGCTCGAACAAAGCAACAATCCAAGTCCATTGATACAGAACTTTTTGAGCCAAGTTTTGTCTTCTCGGCGCACCAACCACCAATGGCGAACCATGCCAAGCTGCGAAAGCGAGAACGTTACGAAAACATTGATTGAATACAGCACGACGAGGAAACCAACATCGCCCTCGGAAACAAGCATCAGCACGAAGGATGCGACGCCCATCATGACAATGCCTTTCTGAGTTACCAAACGGTCGCTAAGCGAAGAGAAACGGGCCGGCACCCAACGGTCTTGGGCCATATTCGCCAGCACGCGAGGGCCGTCCAGAAAGCCTGTCTGGGCCGCAACGCAAAGCAAAACTGCCTCGGAAATCAATGTTACGACCACGAAAATATTGGCAAATACCGGATCCCAACCGGCCGTTGCGTTCTCGAAAAGAACTGCGTTCAGTGTCTTGCCCTCGACGAAACTCACATTGAAAATCATATAGCCAAAAACCAAACCCACCACCATGAAGCCAAGCGACGAGGCCATATACATCATTGTGCGCTTTGCAGTGTGCACCTTCGGATCCTTGAGAATGGGCATGCCATTGGAAACAGCTTCGATACCCGTAAACGTACCTGCACCCATGCTGAAAGCATGAGTCAGCAGCCAAAGCGTCCCGAAAATGCCAAGAGCGCTCGTCGTGTTTCGAAGTTCGGAGCCTGTGTCTGCAAAGACACGCGGCAATTCGACTGAGTGAGTAATCGCTCCGTAAAGAATAATAAAGACATGGCACACCAAAAAGACAATGAAAATAGGGATAAGTGGTTTGACTGATTCCTTAACCCCTCGCATATTCATTATCATCAGAGTCAGCACGACGCATAATTCGACAGGCAATTTGAGCGATATCCATTCGAGAGGCAAGAAGCTGAATAGAGCATCCATACCGCTTGCAATGGACACGGTGATGGTAAGCACGTAATCAATCATCAGTGCCGAGCCGGAAACCATGCCGACCTTGGGCGATAGAAGTTTGGTTGCGACCAAGTATCCGCCGCCGCCGGACGGGAAGAGTTGAATTATCTGATTGTAACTGTAGCTGATAATGAAAATTGTAACTAATGCGGCAAGGGCAACGATAATCGCCAGCGGGCTGTGCACACCAAGCGTCATGAATATTTCTGGCGGGCCGTAGCAGCTCGAGGTTAGCCCATCGGAACCAAGCCCCACCCACGCAAGGAATGCCATAAGCGAAAGTTTGTGGAAAATTGCCGGATCTTGCGGATCCCTACCTTCGCCCAAAACGGCTGTTTTTACTTTTTTTGTAATTCCCATTAATTCAATTCTCCTCCAAAAAAAAATCCCTAACCGAGGTTAGAGATTGTTTTTAGAACTTAATATTCTTTATTTTTTTTCAATTGTCATTTCGACCTTTACTTCGGGATTGTCGTTGCGATCGCGTTTGGTGTTAACTATTTTGTCTGCGACTTCCATACCTTCTTTGACTTCGCCGAAGACAGTGTATTTGCCGTCGAGGCTGGGGTAGTCGTTCACCATGATGAAGAATTGCGAAGTGGCACTGTTGATATCACTACTGCGCGCGGTCGAGAGAATGCCGCGTTTGTGCGGGATCTTGCTGAATTCGGCTTTCACTGTTTTAAGGCTCGGATCTCCATAACCCCAAGTTTCGCGGGGTTTATTTTTCGAGTTGGGGTCGCCGCCCTGGATCATGAATCCGGGGATTACGCGGTGGAAAGCGCAACCGTCATAGAATTTCTCGGCCACGAGCGAATCGAAATGGGCGCAATGCATGGGGGCCACTTCGGGATAGAGTTCGAGCACGATATCGCCGAGCACTTCGGTGCCCTGCTTCACGTGGATTACGTATTGGGGTTTGTCCACTGATTTACCTTTTTTATTTGTTTGGGAATTACTATCAATAATTGTGAGCGACAAAATCAACATCGGCACGAAAGCCAATAAACAGAATGTTTTAAGGTTTTTAAGCATAGCAATAATTCTCCAAGATAATTCAAACTTTTCCAACCTACCAAATTAAGCAATTTGCGGAAATTGCAAAAGAGAAATTTTTCGTTCATATATCGAATTTGGTGGGGAATTGCATCCGATGTGTTCCGATGAATCATAAAGGTATCGAAATGGAGACTTTCGTGCCGATGCCTTCGTAGCTCTCTACGTCGAGCGTGGCGCCAACTATGTCTGCGCATCGCTTCACGACGGACAGCCCAAGCCCCGTCCCGCTGATTGCCCCGACGTTAGAGAAACGGTGGAAGGGTTCAAACATCATTTTCTGCTCGTGTTGCGGGATGCCGATGCCTTCGTCGGTTATCGAGATCACCAAGAGCGAATCGCACTTTTCAATCTGTGCAGTAACACTTTTCCCGTCTTCCGAATACTTGCAAGCGTTCGACAGCAGGTTTGAAAACATCTGTAGGAAGAGCTTTTCGTCGTGATTGATCACTATCGAATCCTTGGGCGAAACCAGTTCGATTGTATGCCGATTGCCGTCGAGCATTCGGATCTCGGGAATCAGGTCGTTGAAAAACTCTACCAAGTCGAAGTCTTTCGTACTCTTCTCGATTCTTCCTGCATCGCTTTTGCCCACGAATAGCACATCCTCGAGCATCCTGGACATATAGCCTATCTGGTTTTGAATGCGTTTCAGGTATTTGTCGAAGTTGTCCTTGTCTTGCGAAGCAAAGAAATTCTCGAGCAGGAATGTCGATGTCATTATTCCCGTGAGCGGCGTGCGGTATTCGTGGGAGACGGTGGAGATGAATCTGCTTTTCATTTCGCTCAGTTCGCGCTCCTTGTCCAATGTCTTAGCTATTTCTTCGTGGGCAGCGCGTAGGTTCGCGTAGGCATTTTCGAGCTGGTTCGTCCGGTCGCGCACTCTTTCCTCGAGCACTTGGTTCAGCGATTCGATTTCTTTTTGGGCGTTGACCCGCTCGGTTACGTCGCGGCAGAACCCAAGGAGCGAACCGTCGGAGAGCCGCACAAAGCTGACCGAAATGTAGTATAAATCACCATTGCTCCGCCTTGCTCTCAATTCGCGTACGAACTTGAAATTACTTTTTAGTTCAGATTTCAAATCTTCAGCAGAAATGGCATTTTCGGGATCGAACAATTCGGAAAAGCGTTTCCGCATGAACTGGCCGCTTTCGTATCCAGTTATTTCGAGCATTGCTCGGTTCACTCTGGTGAAAGCTCCCGCGCGGTCCATGATCACGACGCCGTCCGGTGCCGATTCGATGTACGACAGCAGTTTCTTTTCATTTTCGAGTAGGGCGGCTTCGGCGTTTTGCCGAGCTGAAATGTCCACTGCCTGCTGGATGTTTTGCGTGGCGAGCGTGGAGATTTGCTTAGCGAACACCTGAAGTGCCTTAAGCACGCTTTCGAAACGGGCCTTGCTGAAGAAATTTGTATTGTAGTACTCGGCCTCCCATTCATTGGGCATTTTATCCGAAACCAATTCTTGGAATTTGCCGAGGTCAATGTCTTCGCGCGGGGCCTCGCCGATCAGCCAGTGCGCGATGATTTGATTGCCGATTTTGATGGGCGTCCCGCCCTCGTAGCACAGCCCACGGTTGCAAACCGAACATTCGACCTCGTCCCGAAGTTCGGAATTGTCTTGCCTCCATCCGCTTATGCAATCCTGATGATGGTCGCAATGCAGGGATGCGCAAAAGCCTTCGGCCAAGCTCTTCTGCGTGATCGGGTGGCCCTCCGGATCGATAATAATCGACGAGACCGAGCAGGCCCTGGCGAACGAATCTTGTATCTCCTGCATTTCTTTTGCCGAAAACACGTCCTGGAATTTAAAACCGCGTACGTCTGCCGTCGGCATCGTTAGCGCAATGATTTTCTCTTCGAGTGCACGCTCGAGGTTTTTCCTTTCGGTTATGTCTCGGACAATCGCAACGAGCACTGTTTCGCCGTTCCAATTCGACCTGTTCAGCGCCACTTCGGCCTCGAAAACTTCCCCCGATTTGGGTTTCCGAGCTTTCCATTCAAATACAATGCCGCCAAGCTCTATCGAAAGGCGCATTCTCTTTGCGATCTCTTCTTCCGAAGTCCCTTCTGCCGTATAATCCGATATGGTGTAGTTATTTATCTCTTCGCGGTCGATTTCGTAGAGCGCAAGCATCGCTTCGTTCACGTCGATGATATTGCCGTCTGCGTGGTGAACGATTATTGCGTCCAATGCAGTATTGAAAACTGTTCGCAAGTTCTCTTCGGATTGGGCAATTTGCTTTTCGACGGCCACCATTTCCGAAACGTCCCTCAGGACAAACACGAGGAACGATTCGCCATCGAGCAGAGCCGTGTGGAAACTGATCTCCAAGTCTATTTCCGCACCGTCGTCTTTTGTGATATTTGCCGAGAACCGGAAATCGTTGTTGTTCGAACCGACTCTGATCTTTTCGTTGATCAACTCGATTTGTTCGACTGTGAAAATATCATTGATTGTGCATTTCAGCAAATCAGATTTCTGTTTGCCGAAGAGCGAACACGCCGGTTCGTTGATTTCCAATATGCTCAGGTCCGAAAGCTTAGCCTGGACGATCCCCTCGTTAGAGAAGTCGAGCAAATCGCGAAACCTCTGCAAATCGGTTAGCTTCCGTTGCAATTCCGGATAGTAGCTTTTCCTCGAGGATTCCTCGCCCAAGCCGATGATCTTATTTCTGATTTCGTTTCGGTCCTGCATCACAAAGCCTCTCGGTATATGGTCTCCATATCCGGCCGGGTTGGAATGCGTGGATTTGTGGCGTTGCAAGGGTCGTTGATTGCCTTTTCGGCCAGGACCGGAATTTCGGAATTGACGACGCCTTTTTTGCCGAATGTATCGACAATTCCAATGCTTTCGCGCAGTTCGACAATTGTATTGATAAGTGTCTTCTTTGTCTCCTCGGAAGTCATTTTCGCTGTTTTAATTCCCATGGCCTCGGCAATGCCACGATACTTCGATTGTGCCGAATCGAAATTGTAATCTACGATATGCGATAGCAACAGGGCATTGCATTCTCCGTGGGGCAGGTCTTTGTATCCGCCCAGGCTGTGGGCCATTGCATGGACGCAGCCCAGGCTGGCATTCGAGAAGGCCAGCCCGGCCATTAACGAAGCAAGCATAATATTCCCGCGCAGTTCGAGGTCGTCCGGATTGCTCACAGATTTCTCGAGGTACTTGTGAATCAGTTCGATTGCGTGGATTGCATTAATATCCGTTATCGAAGAGCTGGCGTTGGAAGCGTAGGCCTCCACGGCGTGCGTAAGGGCGTCCATACCTGTGCAGGCGGTTAAGTATCCGTCCATCGACAGCAGCGTAACCGGATCGATTAGCGCAACGTCCGGCACCACTGCCTTGCTGATGACTGCAATCTTGTAGCGCTCTTTGGTGTTGTTGATAATCGCAAACTGCGATACGTCCGCGCTGGTTCCGGCGGTGGTCGGGACGCAAATCAGCGGGGGCATCGGGTAGGGAGCTTTGTCAACCCCCTCGAATTCCAGAATGTTGCGCCGATTCGTAACGACAATCCCAATTCCCTTCGCGCAATCCATCGGCGACCCGCCGCCAACAGCCACAAGGAAATCGCACGAATTGGAAAGGTATTCGTCGGCTCCGCGCATGACTTCGGTGTCCCGTGGGTTCGGGCTGACGTTGGAATATATAAAACACGGAATGCCCTCCGCTTCCAAGCTATTTATTATTTCTGAAGTCCATCCGCTGGCCATCACTCCCGCGTCGGTTACGACGAATGCCTTCTTGTTTCCGATTTTTTTCGCATAGCGCCCCGCCAGGAAGCGGGCGTCCGCCCCGAATATGAACTCTGGAGCGACAAATTTTCTTAATTCTAATGTCAAATTTTGCATAACACTTTCTTTGAATTAAAGGATTCAATTCTACGTATGTTAAAGTATAACGCTTGTGGATATTGTAATTTTATTAAGTGTTTTTATACTAAGGCCAATGGATGATTATCATCCTATTAGTTGTAAACAAAACATATGCTCGAGCGAAACAATCCGTGATAAATACATTTTTGGTTCATCCGAAAAACCGATACTTTCAAAATAATAAATTGCTATATTTGTA
>CAZSWR010000015.1:0-47781 GCA_964610885.1 uncultured Hyphomicrobiales bacterium
AAAGACTCGGGAGGCGGGACAACAAAAGACTCGGGAGGCGGGACAACAAAAGACTCGGGAGGCGGGACAACGCAAAACAAAGCAATGATAGACTTTCCAAGCCCGTACCAATACTTTCAATTGCTTGATATATATTTTTGCAACTTCTTACGAAACTGTGGGTTGCTTGGCTTCGATCTTCAGGCCGAAGATTCCGGCAATGAACGGTGCAATTTCGTTTTCATTTAAAACTATGTCGGCCAGCTTGTTTTTCAGGGCCGATTGCACCATGCCCGACACGATGCAAGTCTCGGGAGATTGGACGGCGACGTAGCCTCCGGCATTCCGAATGGCCATTGCGCCGTTTGTCCCGTCGTTCCCCATTCCGGTCATAATTATCGCAACTGACTTTTTCCCATAGACTTCGGCAACCGAATTGAACAGCACGTTTGCCGATGGCTTATATATTTCCGTGGACTCTTCGGCGCTCAGTTCGACTGTGAATTTCTTCGATATAGACAGATTGTAGCCGCCCGGAGCGATATATACCACTCCCGGATGCAGCCTGTCGCCCTCTTCGGCGTGTTTCACTTTGATCATCGACCCGCCCTCGAGCCGCTTGGCAAGCGAGAGCGAGAACTCGGGCGGTATGTGTTGGACTATTACGATGGGAACGGGAATCGCATCCGGCAGTTTTGTGATAATTTCATACAAAGCCGGAGGCCCGCCGGTGGATATGGCGATGGCAATAATATGTACGTCAGTGCCTTGGGGCCGGCGCCTTCCGGAGACGAGGTCGAAGTATTCGGCCACGGCTGTGTGCTTTTTCGCCGAGGTCTTGTTTTTGTCCAACTCCTCACGATGGTTAATCAGCAGCTGCAACCTGCGGCGCATGAAAGAGTTTTTTAATTCGTGGTTTCCTTCGATATTCATTATTTTGTCGAGCAGTGCCGCCCCCGACGGTTCGATATCTGCCGGGGATTGAATCCCTTGGAGGCAATCGACGGCGCTGTTGAATTCTATCTGGTGCAGCAGGGCCGAATCCGATTCGTTCGGCGAGACGAGGATTACCGGCGTCGGGTAGCGCTGGGTTATCGAATGCAAATCCTTGTTGATTTCGTGTATTCCGTGGGCGATACGATATATGACGAAATCCGGTTTGGTCTTTACCAACGCATCCAAAGCCCCAGAGACGCGCGGAGCTATCTCGCATACCATTGTTTTATCTGTATTTAAAGCCTTCTGTAGCGCATGAGAATATTCTTCGTCGCCTTCAATCACAAGTATTCGTATTTTTTCGTTTTGCATTCTCTGTCCGAACTAAGATCATTACTTTGGATAGAAACGTTTCAACGAACCGAAAATTATAGAAGCCCTATCCCCTATTTCATAAACCTGTATCCGTAGCCAAAGACTGTGAGTATGAAGCGCGGGTTCTTGGGATCGTCCTCGAGCTTTTGGCGTAGCCATCCGATGTGCGTATCGATTGTGCGTGTGGTGATGTTTGCGTCGTATCCCCAGACGGATTCGAGGATTTCTTCGCGCGATATCGACCGCCCGTTGTTGATAACCAGGTACTTCAGCAACTGGAATTCCTTCTGGGCCAATGGTATCAATTCGCCGCCACGGTGCACCTCGAGGTGCACGAAATCGATCTCGATATTTTCAAACTTAAACGTGCTCAAGTCGTTCTGTGCTTGGTTCTTGCTGCGGCGCAAAAGAGCCTCGATGCGTGCAATCAGTTCGGCCGGTTCGAAGGGTTTCGTAATGTAATCGTCCGCACCCAGTCTCAGCCCAGTGATTTTGTCGTCGAGTTGGCTCATCGCAGTTAGCATGATAATTGGAATTTCGGGCAGCCTCATCCGAATGTCTATACAGATATCCAGCCCGCTCTTGCCCGGGAGCATCAAGTCCAACAGAACCAAATCATATTTATCTTTCAGCAAGCAATCCATCGCGCCGGAACCGTCCGCCAGGTGCGTAACATCGAATTTTTCGGCGCAAAGCCTGTCCGTCAGCGTCAGTGCCAATCCTATATCGTCTTCAATAAATAGAATTTTCATATCAATCCTGCATCGTTGGTAGTGAAATAATAAATTTTGTGCCTTTCCCGACTGCCGAGTCGATCGAAATATGCCATCCGTTGCGTTCAGCAATTTTCTTGACTAACGAAAGCCCAATACCGCTTCCCTGGATGTTTTTGTCGAAAGCGGCGCGAGAACGGTAAAACGGTTCAAATATGCTTTTCAAGTCGTTCCGAGCGATTCCCATGCCGGAATCCGTTACAATAATATCAACGAAATCCGCCCGGTTTGATTGCTTCAACTCGACAGCAAGACTGCCTTCGCGTCGGTTGAATTTGATTGCATTGTCGATGATATTATTCAGCGCAATTGTGAGAGAATTCTCGTCTGCCCGCACCAATCGAACAGATTCGTTAGTTAAAAATTTGTAGCTAAGTTTCTGGTCTTCGATTTTGCCTTGCTTCGCATTGACAATTCGGGACACGAATTCGGCCAGGCGAATCTCTTTCGGATTAATCATCTGGCGGTCGCTGTCGAAGCCTGTATAGTACAGAATCGTTTCGAGCATATCCCAAAGCCTATCGATTTCCCGCTTGATCAGCTGTCCGTACGACTTCACCTTTTCCTCGGAAAAGGAAATGCCTGCGCTCAGGTTGTCCCCTGCGGTTCGGACCACCGTTATCGGCGTCCGCAATTCGTGCGAAAGGCCGGAAATGAATTGCATTTTTTGTTGGGCAATTTTTTGCGATTTCGAGCTAAGGTAAATAATCAACGCAATAATGAGAGCAAGAAGAATCAGTACAGTGAACGATATAACAAGGTTCTTCCACCTCAAGTTGTGCACCGCTTCGGAGACGTCCCCAGTCCGCGAGCTGACGACAAATTGGTATGGCCGTGCAATTGCTTCGGCGTTTTGAATTAAATTCCCGTTGAAGATTGGCATGTCGGTTTCAAGATTCTTTGGCGGGGCAGGCTCCTGCCGTCCATGGGCGAATCCTTCTTTGTTTGGATGGTTCCGGGGTTCATCGCCGGGCCTTTCGTGCCGTTCGTGCGAATTCGGTTTGTCCGAGAATCTTTTGCCAAAGGGCGACAAATATCCAATGTGCGTTTCAATTGTCCCCGATTCGGACGAAATCTCTTTTGGAAAGCCCTCCGTTCGGTAATAATAAATCGAATCTGGCCCACCAATGATAGCAAATTCTAAATGCTGTTCCGTGCGAAATGGGAAAAACTCGTTGATGAGTTGCACAAAAAGCGAATCGCCAATATATGTGCTGTCCACGTCGAAAACAGCGATGCCCGAAAACTCACGAGTGCCGCGAATCGGGAGTATAATCTTGCCCCAGCCGCCCCAGAACCGAGCCGGTTGCATCATCGGATCCGATGTCGAAAAGGTTTTTAAAAGCTCGCCAATTTCGGAGTTGTCGAAATGGCCGCCGATGGATTGTTTTGCAGAGAATGCCGAATGGATGCATATCTCGCGATGCTGATCATCGGCCGGGATATAGTACAATCCACGCACGAAGGTGCTCGTATCGATTTGTTCATACTCCTCCCACCGTCTCCCGAGTTCGCTTGCAATTTGCTCGTCAGTTTCGAAATCGGGCCGGAGCAAGAAAGTGCGAGAAAGCACAAAGAACTTCTGCGAAAAGGCCCAAGACAGTTGGTTGGCCGAACTTTCGATCGAGCGCCGCAAGTGTTCTTCCTCCAGCCTGTTCAGCTCGCCGATCCACTGGTATTGGAAGAATGCCAAGCACGGCAGAACCAGCAGCAAAACGAACACAAGCAAGTGAAGAGGTTTTATTCGTGAGGATTTATTTCGTTTCATCATTTTCAATCTCAATTTTCAATTGCAATCACATGCAATTTAATGAATTAAGGCGTCTCGTCATAACGGATTCAAAGGTTTCACTTTTTCTTGACAAGCATTTCACTAATTCTTGACAACTCAATACTTCCAAAGAATTAATTTAGCAAAGTTGAGTTTTTTCACTATTTCAGGTTTTTATCAAATGAGAATCAAATCAATAAGAGAATCCGGCAAGGCCGCCAAACGGGCAGGAATACTGGCTGGGGTGGTCATACTGTCTGCAATGACGTCTTGCAGCTCTATGATCAAAACTGAGAGTATTTCAGCCAAGCCCCCCAAGACCGTAACCGTGGATGGGGACGACGCCGACTGGCGCGAACCAATGCTCTACGACGAAAAAAGCGATCTGCTCGTGGGCGTCAAGAACGACAATGAAAACCTATACGTTTGCATTAAAACAGCAAACGAATCGACAATTCGCCGATTAATGACCACGGGCATAAGCCTTTGGTTCAACAACCAAGGCACATCCGACCAATCATTTGGCCTTAATTTCCCGATGGGAAGCATGAACCAGCCGCGCCCTATTCCCGGGCTTACTCCGAAGGACTCGCTGCACCCGCGGCCACACGATGGAGAGATGCGTCCGCCCGAACCCAGAGAAATGCCACGGGGAGAGATGCCACCACCACAGCCCGGCATGGCCGAAGGCGGAATGCGGCCACGGAATGATGGCGGAATGCCACAAAGCGAAATGCGCCCAACCCTGCCCGATTCGTCAAAGCCAATGGGCAAAAATGGAATGCCTCCGGGAATTCCGGTCGTGAGCGATAGAGGCCACGATGGCGGCCCGGACGGATTGCGCGAGCGCCGCGACAGGCCAGACCCGCTCAAAAACGCCACAATTTTCATTGAAAAGAATAAAAATCAAATTGGAATATCACGTACCGATTTGGAATCGAAATATGAGATTAAAACCTGTATCAAACAAAAAGACAGATTCCTGATCTACGAGATTTCCATTCCGCTCCGGAAAAGCGAGTATTTCGACCTCAGTTCCGCAAAGGGAGAACGCATCGGCCTCGGAATCACTTCGCCAGAGATTAAACGACTCGCCCGACAAGGGAAACCCGATGGCGGCGATGGCGAACCTCAGGGCGGCCCCAAAATGGGCGGCGAAAGAGGTGGAATGCCCGGCGAAATGGGCGGCCAACGTGGCGGCGGAATGGGCGGCCATCGCGGTGGCGGAATGGGCGGCCATCGCGGCGGGGGCGCTCCGGGCGGACCTGACGGAGACCATCCAACCCAGACAAAAGAAAACACTGACGCAATTGAAATTTGGTACAATGTGGAATTAGTGCGGTAAACCGCAAAGTTATTTTTTAATTTCTTGGAGGAACAATGGATATAAATGGAATTAGTTCGAGTGCGTACTCGATTTACGAATCCACAAAAGCGGATTCTACGAACAGCACTAACAGCAATTCAAACACGAAGGAAAGCACCGCTTCCGGCAGAAATGGCGGAAAGCCCGATGCGAACCAAATCGTTTCGATGCTGACAAGCAAATTGGGCCTGAACGACAACCAAGTTATCGATATCAAAAGGCTGATTCAGAAATCTCTTTCGGAAGACCCGTCAACGGCGCTCCAAAGCTCCACCGACGGGAGCGCGGCCAAGAAATCGATGGATGCGAAAATGGAACAACTCGATTCCGACATCGAAAGCCTGCTCAGCGACGACCAAAAGGCAGCCTACGAAAAGCTTGTCGAAGAAAGGAAGAACAACGCTCCTGCGGGCGGACCCGGCCAGGGAATGCCTCCTCAGGGCGGTGGCGCTCCGCCAAGCGCAACCGACATCACTTCAATGCTGACAAGCAAATTGAGTTTGAACGACAACCAACAATTGGAAATCAAATCTTTGATTCAGCAATCGATGAAATCAGCGCAAAACAGCGATTCGTCTGACCGAGATTCTGCTATGCAAAAGCTCAACGACAACATCAAAAGCCTCCTGACGAGCGATCAGGCGACAGCCTTCGAGAAACTGATTGGCGGCGAATAATTATTTGGCAACCTACAAAAAAAGCTCAATCGTTTGATAGCGATTGAGCTTTTTTTGTTGTAAGTATGTATTATTTTCCGAGAGGCTCGATTTTGTCGATGCCGTCTTCCGGGCATTTCTTCTGGATTTTGTACGAAGCCGAAAGAGTCGTTATCGGCACGGTGATAAGCCTTTCCTTGGCGATAAGGCAGCCACAGACGCGGCAGATACCGTATGTTTTCTCTTTGATGCGTACGAGCGCTTCGTCGAGCTTTTTGATGTACTCGTTGATGCGTTGGATTTGCGCATAAGTTTTTTCTTTTTCCATGGCTTCGGAACCCTGTTCGGCCATGTGCATCGAATAGATCATGCTTTCCTCAGCGGAATCGAAGCTGGTTAAGTCTTCGAGTTTCTCTTTGAGCATTCTCAGCTCGTCCATGGATTCTTGGCGGCTTTCAAGGATTCTTGCCTCAAATTCGGCCAGGTCTGCATCGGAATAGCGCACAGTCGGGACGGCGGCTTTCGGTTCCTCGGCTGCCGGTTTGGCGGGTTCTGCTTTTTTGGCAGGTTCCGGTTTGGCTGCAACCTTCGCAGGCGCTGCCTTCTTTGCGGCAGCAGGTTTGGCTTCGGGCTTGGCTGGGGCTGCCTTTGGCGCAGGTTCCGGTTTGGCTGCAACCTTCGCAGGTGCAGCTTTCTTCGCGGGTTCAGCTTTCTTGGTGGCAGCTGCTTTCGCTGGTTCGGCTTTCTTGGCCGGTTCCGCCTTCTTTGCGGCCGGTTTAGCAGTTTCAGCTTTTTTCGCAGGAGCTGCTTTGGCCGGGGACTTGCCGATGGAGTTCGCCAGAGTTTTTGGCGTGTCGGCTATGGCTTTTTTGGCCGATACGGATTTTGCTGCCGGCTTGGCAACTTCCTTTTTAGCAACGGGAGCAGCTTTTGCCTTAGTCGTTGTAGTTGCTTCCTTTGTGGTAACTTTCTCGGTACTTGCTTTCGAAGCAGTTTTTGCGACTTTTGTTTCGGCCTTTGGCGCAACCTTTTTGGGGGCTGGCGCTGTTTCCGATTTCGTTGCAGTAACTTTTTTCGCGGCAGTTTTGGCCGTCGCGCTTGCTTCTTTTGCTTTTGCCTCGCTCTTTGTTACCGTCTTCTTAGGTGTAGGCATATCATTTCTCCCGTGTTTTGAAATATGATTAGTCCTGAAATAAAAGAACAGATAAGACTAATCAAGGAATTAATAAATAAAAAATGAACTTAATATATTTTAACGAATTTTCAAAATCAATTTTTCCACAATAACGTAATAATCACGTTTCGCGTTATATATCGCTATTGCATGGAAATTATTGTATTTTGTTGAAAATTGCCTTCGCTGATAGCTCAGGAATAAATGAATTCTCGTGTCCATTTTTCCCATTCGCCTTCAGCAGCACTTGAATCAACAGTTGGCAGTCGGACTATTTCTTCTTCGACGATTCAATGACTCCGGCCAATTTTTCCAAGAGTTTCGTCTCGAGAATGCCGTTGGACTTCCAGAAGTGCACTTTCCTCGTAACGTAGCTCTCGAAGCCGCTCATTTCGCTGTAAAGGGTCAGGCTGACTTTGTTGTCGTTTGTTTCCTTGACGACGAATCTGTACTGAATCCTGCCAGTGCGCCACGCTCCGGCCGGAATGTAAGGGAAATCCAAGCTGAACGGTTTGGTAACTTCGGCGGCGGTGTCTCCATCGGCCAGTAAGATGAAATCGCTCTTGATCGAACCGGAGAACAGGCCGTTATCGTCTTGTTTAGATTTCTCATTGGCAATCAGTGTGTTTTGGTCGCCCAACATTTTTTTGATTGCTTTGAAAACAATTTCAAATGTTACGTTGGTGTATGATGCTTCGTACTTCTCTTTGTAGAAGCGGAGTTTGGGATCGATATCTTCGTCAACTGCGGCCGAATCCGGTTTCGCCGTTTGCGCCGGTAGCAATTCCGGGGCCATGCAAAGAACGGCTGCGCTCATTACTAACATCAAAAAAATGCGCTTCATAGTATCTCCATTACCACTTGGTAAAACAATAATTTTCAAAGTTTTCAAAAAAAAGAATTTGCAAAAATAAGAAATATTTCAATTCAAACGATATTCGACTTTGTTTCTTTTGCCACGCCTTAGTTTTTCGACATCCTGACCGATACCACTTGCGATACGCCTTCTTCCTGTTGCGTGATACCGTACAAATTGTCGGCGGCCTCCATTGTCCGCTTATTATGTGTAACGATAAGGAATTGGGTTCGGTTGCTGAACGAACGTATCAAATTGATAAATTTATCAATATTTGCGTCGTCCAGCGGTGCGTCCACCTCGTCCAGAATACAGAACGGGCTGGGCTTGACCAAATAGATGCTGAACAGCAGAGCGATCGCAGTAAGCGTCTTTTCGCCGCCGGAAAGCATCTCGATGGAGTGCGGGCGCTTCGAGGGCGGTTTTGCGATGATTTCGATATCGGTTTCGAGCACGTTGTCGTCGGCCAAGCGCAATTCTGCTTCGGCGTCGTCTCCGAAAAGCGTCAGGAACAGCTCCTTGAAGTTTTTCTGGACTTGGTCGAAAGTGGAACGGAACATATCCTCGGCGGTCATATTTATTTCGGTGATTGTCTCTTGGAGGTTCTTCTCCGATTCGACCAAATCCTTAATCTGGCGTTCGTAGAAAACCAAGCGTTCGTGTTGCTCTTGGTATTCCTCGAGTGCCATGAAATTGACGCTGCCCAGGTTCCCAAGTTTTTCCTTGAGCGAAAGGATCTCTTTCTTCGCCTCTTCGAGCGAAAAGCCTTCCTCGGGGACGAACTCTTCCGCATCGAAAGAAATGGAATATGCCTCCATTGCCTTTTGGGCCACGGCCTCGATGTGCAACTTCAGTTCGCTGATTTTTATCTCTTTGGAGTGCATTTCGTCGAGAGTCCGTTCGTGCTGCTTGCGGCGCATTGTGATGTCGGCAGAGTATTGTTCGCTTTGCTCTTGGAGCGCGGCCAGTTGGGACTTCAGCCGATCGCATTCGGCCAGTGCGGAATTGAAATCGATGGTAAGTTTGTCCAATTCGCTTTGCAGCTGGATTTCCTGCCCACCGAGTTTGTCCGATATTGCCGAGTTCGTGAAGCGGTCGTTCTCCATTGCGAGCGCCCGTTCGTCGGCGGCTTTGATTTGCCTTGCCATTCGCTCGATTTCGGCTTCGGAAGTGCTAATGGCCACACCGAGTTTGATTGCATCGAGTTCGGCTTCGTGGGCTTTGTTTTTCTTTTCTTCGTAATTGGTTTCGTTTTGGTTCAGTTCGGCAATTCTGGATTTGTGTTCCTCGCGGGCCACTTCCATTGCGCTTTCGTGCTCGCTAAGCTCCTCGCTGGTGCCGGCCTCTTCCTGTTGGATTTCCAACATTTCCTCGGAAACGCGAGCCATGTTTTGGCTGACCAACTCGGAATTCTTAGCTAATGCTTCGATTTGGTATTTGAGTTGGGAAATCTTTTGCTCGTTTGCATTCTTTGCATTCTCTGCATTGCGGAGCGCCTCGGCGAACAAGCGCAAATCTATCGAAGCAATTTCGGATTTCGCGCACGAGTATTGCTCTTCCAATCGGGCTAAATCGCTATTCGCTTTCTCGAGAATCGAATTAATCTCTTTCATCCGCTCGATTTTGCCCACGTAAATACCTTCGGTCTTCAGTACCGAGCCGCCGCGCACCGAGCCGCTTTGGCGAACCAGTTCGCCCTTGAGCGTAACGGCTGCGGAGGCAAGACCGCCATCGACAGCTTTGCGGGCTTCGGCGAGTCCACGCACCAACAGCATGTCTCCGGCCTCGGCGCGGACTGCGTTCCTGATGCAATCGTCCGTGCGGACAATTTCGCTCAGCCGTCCGAAGATGCCATCTTCGGCCTTGACTGGCGCTGGAGCGGGAATGTCGGGAACCTTGTCCCGGCAGATAAATGTAGCTTTGCCCTTGTAGCTCGATTCGAGTATTTGAATTGCCGAGAAGGCTTCCTCGGCCGTATCCACCACGAAGCAACGAGCCAAGGAGCCGAGAGCTGATTCGACGGCGATGCGGTATTCTTCGTCCGCGCCGACGATTTCCTCGAGCAGCACGCGCTCGCTTGCCGTCTGCCAATCGGTGGACTTCATCAGGAATTTCGAGCTTTCGTCCGGCGAATCGACCAAGCCAGAAAGGAATTCCAACTTAGTTTTTTGGCTCGAAATGTTATTCTTTGTGTCTCCGATCTCGATTTGTAGCGAGTCGATTATACCCTGTAGGTTGCTTTTTTTCTCTTGGGCTGCCGATTGGTTGTTTTCGGCGGTTAGGATAGCTTCGGCCAATTGCTCGCGCCGATCCTCGAGATGTATAGCCTCTTGGTTGATTGCATCTATTTTTGCATTAATCTCTTCGATTTCCCCTTCGCCGTTTTCCAATCGGGTTTCGAGCGATGACTTGCGCAATTGGTTGCGGTTTAGCGTGGATTTCAGTGTGGAAATGCGGTTCTGGAGGTTCAGCAGGGTTTCGTTGCTTTCGTTTGCCGTGGCGCGCAATTCGGCCAGCTGTGAATATGCCGAGTCGCGTTCGTCCTTCAGCTGGGCAAATGTTTCGTCGGCTGTGGCCTTTCTGGCTTTCATTTCCTCCAGGCCCGAGGCGTTTTGTTCGCGCGAGCGCTGTAGTTTTTTAATATAATCGCCTGATGATGCAATTTCAGCCGCCAAGCGGTCGCGATTTTGCGTTGCTGAAACGATTCTTTCTCGCGTTACGGCCAGTTCGGTTTTGGTTTTGGATAGTTTGTCGTTGGTTTCGGCTTCGCGCTCGGTGGCCACTCTGAATTCTTCGTTCAGAATAGCAATTTTCGACTTCAGCTCGAGCAATTCAGCCTCGCTTCGCTCGATATCTGCCTCCTCAGAGTTGCGCGACAGTACGAGCTGGCTCAGGATGGGCTGAATCGCAGAAAGTTCTGTTCGGAAGTGATTGTATTCGTGGCGCAGTTGCGAACTTTCGATGGTGCGCAGTTGCTCCATAAGTTTATTATATCTTTGCGTTTTGGCCGCTTGGCGCGAAAGTGAATTCACGTTTTTCTGGACTTCGGAGAGAATGTCGCGAATGCGCGTCATGTCGCCCTGCACGGCAGCCAACTTGCGCGTAGCTTCCTTGCGGCGAACTTTGTATTTGTTCACTCCGGCGGCCTCTTCGAATAGGTGGCGGCGCTCTTCGGGTTTGCCGCTAAGAATGGCCTCGACCATTTTCAACTCGATTACCGAATACGAATCGGCTCCCATGCCTGTGTCCATGAACAAATCGATAATATCGCGCAGGCGGCACGACGTGTTGTTCATCAAGTAATTACTGTCGCCATTGCGGAAAAGGCGGCGCGTTACGGTAACTTCGGAGTATTCGATTGGGAGTACGTTTCGATTGTTTTCGATTATTAGAGAAACTTCGGCCATACCGAGCGGGCGCCGAGATGAAGTGCCGTTGAAAATCACGTTTTCCATGATTTCCGAGCGAAGCACTCCGGCGCGCTGTTCGCCGAGCACCCAGCGAATGGCATCGACAATATTCGTTTTGCCGCAACCGTTCGGCCCGACGATTGCCGTGATACCTTCGGAAAACGTTAGGCTGATCTTCTGCGCAAAAGATTTAAAACCAACTACTTCGAGCTTTGATAAATACATATATTTCTTTTTCCGGTTTCCTTTTTTTCCAAAACTAATAATAAAGCAAGCAAAAATAAGCAAAATGGTGCGAACTCGTTTGAAACTACAAGTAATAACGGCTTTTCTTGTGCGAGCGGTAGGCGTTCAGCACCAAACCGATCATTGCCATATTCACCAGTAGCGACGAACCGCCATAGCTCAGGAATGGCAATGGAATACCCATAACGGGCATAAGTCCGATGACCATGCCTATATTAATGAAAACGTGGTAGAAGATCATCGATGCCATTCCGATTGCGATTAAACTGAAAAAGCTGCTTTCTGTCATCGTGGCGATTTTCACGAGGCGCCACATCAGCGCAGCAAACAGCACAATGACAAATGCCCCGCCGATGAAACCCAATTCTTCGGTTGGCACGCAGAAAATAAAGTCAGTGCGTTGCTCTGGGATGTAGCGAAGTTGGGTCTGTGTGCCCTGAAGGAAGCCCTTGCCGGCCAGCCCGCCGCTGCCCACGGCCATTGTGGCCTGGATCGCATTGTAGCCCTTGCCTTTGGGGTCGTTCCCCGGGTTCAGGAATGTTTCGATACGGTTCTTCTGGTGTGGCATGAATCTATCGATTGCCACATTGCTGAAATAACCGACGCCGAAGAAAATGATGATTGCAGCAACAGTCCAGAGCACTTTTTTCTTTATAAAGAATGATACTATCGACAGCAAAGCAGCCGACACGAGGAATGGCACAGTCCCATAGAGCGATGCAATGAATACGGCCGGCACAGCAATAATGACGAAGAGTATAAACAGGTCGAATCCGGCCCAGAACAGTACGCCAAGCGTGAGCGGCAGCAGCACAGTAGCCGTACCGAAATCTGGTTGAAGCATAATCAATCCGAAGTTTAGGAAGATGATACCAAGAGCGAAGCCCAAATCGCGCAAAGTCCGGACGTCGGTGCCGCGAAGCGTCATATACCTCGAAATTGCCATAAGGCAGGTAAACTTGGCAAATTCCGACGGTTGGATACCAAATCCACCAACGTCGAACCAGCCTCGCGTTCCGGCAATCGTCTTGCCAAAGAATAGCACGGCAATCAGAAGCAGACAATTGATGGCGTACGCGATGAATGCAAAATTCTTCAGCAGAGATTCGGGGACGAACATGAACGCGAACATGACGCCAACGCCCAAACCGGCAAACATTGCCTGCTTGGTGAAGTTGTCTGCCATTGCCGAATCGTACGTTGCGCTGTAGATCGATATCAAGCCCATCGAAACAAGCAGTATGACGATCAGAAACGTGGTAAGGTCAAAGAAGTCCACCGCCTGCTTTTGGAAACTAATCCCTTCGGATACATTGCTCATGTTATTCTCTTTGTCAATTCAATTGTGTTCTGTTTTATTAATTCAAATACTTTTGTGTCCGAACATTTCGGGCACACCTGAAAATACACCCATGGGTTAACCCGTGGGTTTGTAGCAACATTAACTCGCCTCATATCATTTCCACCTTCAGCAAAGGCAGCCAGTGGATTTCTAGATATTTCAACGACTTACCACAGCAGGGCAAGCCCCGCTGCTGCCACAAAACGGATTACTTGCAAATCCTGTTGAACGCCTCGCGGTATTTCTCGGTTGTCCGGGCGATAACATCGGCGGGCAACTGCGGCGGCGGCGGCATTTTGTTCCAATCCTGCGCTTCGAGCCAATCGCGGAGCACTTGTTTATCAAAATTGATCAGGTCTCCGCCCTTGTCGTATTCTTCCTTGAGCCAGAAGCGTGATGAATCGGGCGTCAGTGCTTCGTCCACGAGAATGATTTCGCCATTTTCGTCCATTCCGAACTCGAATTTCGTATCGGCGAGGATCAAGTTGTTTTTCTCCAAATAATCGGCTGCGAAATTGTAGAGGCCAAGCGAAAGTTCTTTGATTCGTTCGGCGACGTCTGTGCCGATAATCTTCACAGTTTCTTCGTAGCTGATATTCTCGTCGTGGCCCACGTCTGCTTTGGTCGAGGGCGTGAAGATTGCCTCGGGGAGTTTCTGGAACTCTTTAAGCCCGGCGGGCAATTGAATGGAGCATACGGTCTGCGATTTCTTGTATTCTTTCCAACCGGAGCCTGTGATATATCCGCGGACGATTGCCTCGATCGGGAGCACTTTGCAGCGGCGGACCAATTGCGAGCGGCCCTCGAGCACGTCGGCATATTGTTGGCATTCGGCCGGATACTCCGACACTTTGTTCGTGATGAAGTGATTTTTGACGATGTGGCACGTTTTTTCGAACCAGAAGGCCGAAATCTGCGAGAGGAGTTTGCCTTTTTCCGGGATGGGATCGTTCATAATTACGTCGAACGCGGAAATGCGGTCTGTGGCCACGATCAGCAAGTACTCGCCGATTTCATAGACGTCGCGCACTTTGCCGGCGCGGAAGAGCTTCAGGTTGTCGAATTTGGTTGTCAGAACGGGATTCATTTGGCACCTGTATTAATATATAAAAATGATGTTCAATCCAGATAAGCTGCTGATATTCATGGAGTAAGAAGATTCCATACTCACGGCAGCCATTGTTTTCAAAAGTACAATATGTTTGTTGTGCGGAGCAAACATAAATCTTACTAAAATACTAAATCTTTCGTAAATTTTCCTTAAAAAGTGAGGGCGCAATTAAGATATTGATGGTTCTATATCGCTTTCAGTGGGTACGATCCATTCAACTAAGAAGTAGATACAATTCTATATTATTAACAATGCGTGTCAATCTATTTGTATGACACACCCCATAAACCCCTCTTTTTAGAGGGGGATAAGAATATGCCTAAATATGATATTAGTGATACACAATATTTTTTTTAAGTCCCCTCTAGGAAGAAGGGATTTAGGGGTGTATTGTTGATAACCACCTGAAATATTAAGCAGATAATGAGAATATGATATTCGATTGTATTTCGATAAATATGAACTTACGAAAGTTAAAGAATTCAAGTGGGTGAGTTAATACCCACACAAAACGTTATAGAGCCATTGAATTGCAGTCGCCACTTACACTCCTCGGGCATCGGCGCCCCAGATGTATTTGTGGAGCTGCAATTGCATGGCCACTCCGAGCGAATCCTCAAGTATCCATTCGGCGAGTTGCTTGGGCTGGAGCATGCCCGAAACCGCCGAGAAAAGCACGGCCCGCGCACGTCCGGGCAGGCTGTGCGTACGGACGAAGTCACGAGCGAATTCATAATCCTCGCGGCCGGCAATTACGAACTTGATTTCATCATTGTCTGTAATGTATTTCAAATTATCCAAATTGAAACCCATGCCAGACGATGGGCATTTTACGTCCATCACTTTGACGACTCGCCCGTCCACTCCGGCCACAGAGTCCCAGCCGTTGGTTTCGAGCGCGACGCTATACCCATCGGCACAGAGCCGAGAGAGCAATTCGTGGACATTTGGCTGCAAGAGCGGTTCGCCACCGGTAACGGTTACGTATCGGCATGGGTATTTTTTCACTTCCGCGATAATTTCATCGATTTGCATCGTCCGGTGCGGCCCGTCCGGGGAAATGGCATATTTGGTATCGCACCAGGAGCAACGAAGCGAGCAGCCCTGAAGGCGGACGAACACGCAAGGCCAGCCGGCGCGAGTGCTTTCGCCCTGGATGGAATAGAAGATTTCGCTTGTTTCGAGTGTGGTATTCACAAATATTTTCAAAAATATTTATAAAATCTTTTGGCAAAGATACGAAATTTTCGTAATTTTGAATGCTTCCTTAGCTCAGCTGGCTAGAGCATTTGACTCTTAATCAAAGGGCCGAGGGTTCGAGTCCCTCAGGGAGCACTCCTTTTTTTAGCCTCGCTCGGCATTGCTGCGGCGAGGCTTTTTTTATTTAGCGATGAGCAATTATTATTGATTCAATAATGTTTTGTGTGAGGCGAGTTATTTTAATTATTAAACCGCTCCTTTTGTCCCCTCCTTACCAAGCAGAGAATGGAATCCTTTGCGCATGGGAGGGGTTTCTGGGGCGGTTTGAGATTCATGCTCGAGATGAATAATTTCCAGATTCAACCCTGACCGCACAATAGACGTATAGGAATCTGCTTATACAAAGCGTTATTGATCCAATTTTTTTTCCACATATTTCATTTATTCGTCGCAATTGAAAAATAAGTTTTGCATAAGAGTTTGACAATAGTTATATTGAGTAGATATTATTGTACTTGGACATAGGATATAATGAAAAGAATTTTGGTAATAGACGACGCTGAGTTCATTCTGGAGAGTACTTCTACACTTCTCCGGTTTGAGGGATATGAGATCTTTACGGCACCGGACGGCGAGGCAGGCGTGATTGCAGCGCAAAAAAACAAGCCCGACCTGATACTTTGCGATATTTCAATGCCGCGATTGGACGGCTATGGAGTGTTGGAACGTATCCGTAGCAACCCGGAAACATCGACCACACCGTTCATATTTCTCACCGCTTTCACCGAGAAATCCAACATGCGGCTCGGAATGGAAAAGGGAGCCGACGATTTCCTCGTGAAGCCATACACTCGCGATGAATTGATCGCCGCAATCGATGCCCAGTGGAACAAACACCAGCTCATCGAAAAACAAGTACAAGAAAAAGTCGAAGAGGTGGGCCGCAACGTTACTTACGCCCTGCCGCACGAATTCCGCACAGTCCTGAACGAAGTAATCGGCTCGGCAAAGTATTTGCAGACCAGCGCAGACGACATCGAACCGCAAGAGATTCAGGAACTCTCGAGCGACATCATTTCTTCGGCCAATCGACTGCTGAAAATTACCGAAAACTTCCTTGTCTATGTCCGTATCGAATCGTTCGCAACCAACCCGGTGAAACGCAAGCAGCTCCGTTCGTACCTGACCGAAGAGCCTTCGGCCATGATTGCCGATATTGCATCGCTCAAAGCAGAAAAATACAGCCGTGCCGCGGATTTGCATACAGAGTCCAACGTCGAACAAATCGCCGTCGAGATCTCGACCGAGAATTTCCATAAGTTGGTCGATGAACTGCTCGACAACGCATTCCGTTTCTCCGAGCCGGGCACGAAGGTCAAAGTGAAGATTTGGCTAGACAACCACCAGCTCTACGTTTCAATCCTCGACCGCGGCCGCGGCATGAGCAAAGAACAAATCAACAGCATCGCCGCGCTGGCCCAATTCGAACGCACCATCTACGAACAGCAGGGCGTGGGCCTGGGACTGGTCATCGCCAAGAAAATTGCTGAAATCCACGACGGTATCTTCCAAATCACGAGCGCCGAGGGCGCCGGCACCGAGGTCGTCTTCAGCCTCCATTGCTTGGTCGGGTAGGGCGCATGATAGGTTAATTACATTTTGATTCTGTTTCGTTTTATGTGGGTGCAGACCAACATAGAATTATGATTCTGCCAGAATGAGTCGAGATTCCATAATACCGCGTAGCGGTTAAATTATGGTAGAATGTTGATTCTTCAAGAATTTACTTACCTCGTAGAGGTTAAATTTTCATGCTTTTTGATATTGATTCGCACAGGATATAGTAGTGCTTCCTCTGTGACGCGATGACTTTTTATTGTTCTATGGAAAAAGAAATTGATTGAAACAAGAGTCGATTCCTGCCTGCTCGAGGGAATTACAAAACAAAAGTTCTAATATGGAGTTGATAATTTAATCCCTACGGGATAACAAAGAAACCTACGCCTTCGATTTCTACAATAGTTTAATCGCTACGCGATATTTATGGAAAATTTCAGGAAAGTGAGAATTCAACAGCCAACAGAATACATTGAATTGCCACTTTATTTTAGTTCAAACAAGGAAAATATAGAGTTTTAATCAAAAAATATCAATTCGTTATGAAATATGTCTGCCCGCTTATTGTCGTCGAGAGCATCGAAGCCTCTCGCAAGTTCTATGAATCAGTTCTCGGCCTGGAGGTAATCTTCGATTTCGGCGAAAACGTTACCTTCCGCGGCGACTTCGCAATCCACCTTAAATCGCATTACTCGAACCTGATCCCCGGCCACGCAGTCCAACCCGCCGGCAACAATTTCGAGCTATACTTCGAGCACGACGAACTGGAATCGCTTCAGGAAAGCTTCAAGGCCCAAGGAATCCCGATCGTACACGAAATCCGTGAGGAACCCTGGCGCCAGCGCGTCATGCGAGTGAACGACCCCGACGGCTATATCGTCGAAATTGGAGAACCGCTCCCACTGCTCTGTTATCGGCTCAGCCAAGAGGGCCTCACGCTCGAAGAGATCTCTCAATGCACGTTCATTCCGCCCGAAGGAGTGGACCAGTTCATAAAATCATATAAAAACAAATGATTAAATGCTTTAGGCTCGGTTCAGCTGTAAATTACCACAGGTTCGTCCGGATTCTGCCATTGGCGTTTTTCGGCCTCTATTCCATTCTTTCGCTCGTATTGTACAAAGAAAGATTGTTTGCCGACGCAGGATTCTATTTCTTCTCGATTACGAATTTCGAATCGTTAATGATCCCGCACGGCCGGTGGGCCACAGCGCTGCTTCAGCTACCTTTGCTTGCTGGAATCAAATTGGGCGCGGGATTGAAACAATTGGCGGTGATTTTCTCGCTTAGTTTTCCATTGTTCTATGCGGGAATATTCTGTATAAATAAGTATATTTTGCGGGCGCGGCGCGCGGCGTGGATTCCCATCGGACTTCTGGCATTCTCTTCGCCGACATTGTTTTTCTGGCCCGTGAGCGAGCTTATGCAGGGCTTGGCAGCGCTTTCGGTTCTGATTGCATTTTTCGATTCAGATTCGCGAATCGGCAATTCCCCACTGATCCGAGATGTTTGCGGCGCTGCGGTTTGCCTGCTTGCGCTATCGTTCCACATAGGTTCTTTCCCCGTAATACTTTTTTTAATGGCCTTTTTGCGGATCAACTCCCGAATCGACTTGCGAACCGTATGGGCCTGCCTCGGCCCTGCCATTGCGTACATAATTATCAAGTATGCCCTTGGATTGGACGACTACGAAGCGAATCGACTGGCTATCAACGAATCAATTCTCGACTGGGCATATTTGCCTCGGATATTCCACAATTTCGTCAGCGGACAGATTTTCGTTACTCTGGGCCTGGGTCTGATTCTTCAGCTCGGCGATCGGACAAAATCGGTGAAGTTTGCCCTTGGGACAGCTGCCGCCAGTATCGCGCTCATCAACCTCTTCTTCCCTGCTGCGGACAAATATTTCTACTATGACAATCTGTATTTGATTCCGCTTTTCATAATATTACTGGTCTTCTCCTCGCACGCGCTGCCGAATTCGAGAAGCTTATGGAAAGTGTTTCTCAAATACAAGCGGACGGTTGTTGTAGTGTTTTTCCTTGTGTTCTTGCGAATTGTGATCGACGCGGGCGATTACTCCGAACGGCAAACCCTCGGCAGGGAGTGCTGTGGACGGTGTATCGAACTTGGCTCGCGCCCGATCGACGGGAAAACAGGCAATTGGTCGCTCGGCGCCGAAACGCTCGTCCTGAGCAGCCTTCACGGCCGGACTGGCATCGCGTGGACAGCCGAAGCTCGTCAGCAGGCCGGAGTGCGAAGCGATTCGGATAGTTTGATCATTGCGCCCTGGATTGCGCTCAGCCCAAAGGAATTGAACAGGAAATTCTACAAGTTTGATTTTCCGGAATAATATTATAATTGATCAATTATATCGTTCCATATCGTAACAACATTGAATGCGAGGACGAGGTTACCTGGAATATTGGAAGATGATTAACTGCATTGGTAACTCATCCGATGACTGCCGATATCTGCGGTTAAATCCCGAATGATAGACTGTGGAGTCATCGGATGAGTGGTCAGCGCAGAGAAAAATCCTTATCAACTGAACGAACCTTCATAGCCCAATCGTTTTTATCTACAACATACCTTATAGCCTTATTTAACCAAATATCAATAAGATAATAAGGTGATTTTCTTGGTTTGGTTTCTCGGGAGCTATTAAGGTAATCTGAGTTGATAAGGTTCTTTGTGCCCATTGAATTGACTCTTGCGATTTCGCCTCTCCCCCACCCACCCGGAAATAATTAAAATGTGCAAATCTATTAGTTTCAGGTATTGCCGCTGCTTGTTTAATTTGTGAATTGTTGAAATACTGCGAATAATATTATGGTTAAGAATGGAATCAGTAGAAGCTACTACATGAGAGGAGTATCATGCAAAACCAATTTAGAATGAAGAATAAATATTTGGACAATTTTTTCATAATGAGTTATCTGCATTTTTTGAATAATCAACCCAAAAAATACAAAAACGATCCTCTTTCAATGTTTTGGTTTACAACTGATGTTGTTATCCCATTTTCTTTTATAAGTTACACAAGTATATTAATCAACATTTTTGACTATCAGTTTCTATCTCCAAATGTTTTGCAGCCGATGCAAGTCTATGAAAGAATTCTCTGGCTTGTTTTGCATTACTTGCCTTGTTTCTTGTTTAATATTTATTTCTTTTCTTACTACAGCGACAAAAGAGTAAAAATTCTTATAGAAAGTCCAAGCTAGTCCCTTCAAATCGTTACAAGGCAATATCTTCGCAAGTAAGACTGATCACTCTAATAGCTGCACTTATTAGCTTTTCCTTGATGGCATTGTTCTTGTTTTAAGGCTCTTCACTGTTTTGCGAGGGTACACCATTATTAGCCTACTATAGGTATTCAAAAACCGCGTAGCGGTTAAATTATCGAGGAGATTCCTGCCTCCGCTGGAATGACATACAAGTTGAGAATAATTTAATCCCTACGGGATAACAAAGATGAGTACGGCTTTGAATTCTACCATAGTTTAATCGCTACGCGATATTTCAAGAAACATTTACCTGACATTCAACTACCCACACAAAATTGCGAATGGCCAAAATCTTAAACGTAGGGGTTCAAAATATTGCCCCCCCACTCGAATCAAAAGGGACGATTGTGAATTCTTATTGGATTGTAATCTAATGCTTCATAGCAACAAAGTCAGTACGAACAACCAATGTGCGTTGTCATGATATAAAAACAAAGAAGATTTCAGGGCTCTGCCCCTAAAAATAACGAGATCAACAATTTGCTACGAAGCCCACAGGGCTCCGCCCCTGAAAACAAGACAACAAGGACAATAAGGGGGCGTTAACCCAAAATCTCTCTTATCTAACTAACCATTTATCCAAGGAAAACCCAGCTTTTTCTGCTAAGCACAAGACTCAATTTAATAAAGTTAAATTGAATTTGCTCGCAATATTTTGCTTGGTGACTCATTAGAAATATCAAATATTCCTGATAGAACAGCTGATACCTTATTTCACGACAGTCAGCCGTTGGACGATTTGTTCGCCATGGCCGGTCGTGATTGCGAGCAAATAGGTGCCCGATTCCAGGCCGTGGACGTCGATGCACTGCTCGTATTCGCCTGCTTCTTCGCTGAAGACGTTATCGATGCGGCGGACGAGCGCGCCGTTTTGGTTGTGCAGCGAGATTCTTATATTCCTGCTCTCTGTCGTTTTGTAAACTACGGTGGAGCGGCCGGAACATGGATTCGGGTACAAATTCACGAAAGAAATGGCGCCGGACGAAATCCTGCACAGGTCGAAGAAGCTATCGGGCGATGAATAGCTGCGGCAGGCATCCTCCAGGCAGACCATATTGCTCTCGACGGATTTCAGTATCTCCAATTCGCGGCGCAGCCCGCTGCGGTACCTTTCGGGGATTCGCGATAGGAATTTCTCATCCGGGACGTACCAGAAAGTGATTTTCCTGACGGAAAGGCTGTTACCGTTTTTGTATTTGTGCTTCTTGCCAAAAACCAAGTCCACAGGAATCAATTTGCCCAACATCGGATTGGCGGAATAATCGGGCATAGCGGCGTCGGACTGCTCGTCGGAAACTGACATCGTAAGCTTGGTTTCGTTGGGGGTTTGGCTGTTGATGAACCCGGAGGTGGTGTTGGAATTGCTGCCATAGTAGATATCGTACCTGACGGGCGAAATTCCGTTGTTTTCGTTGGCCGAGCATGGCACCACCTTCTGCTGGTCATGTTTGATCTCGCTCGATTTTTCGTCCGTAGCGCAAGAGCAATTCCCTGTTGAGTTAAGAGTTTTGCCATTCAAGAAGATGGTTAATTTCCTTTTTTGAAGCATTGGCAGGCTCGTCGTGTCGTAACCGATTTCGGCCAGGAACGGTGCAAAAGAATTCGCATCGCAGACGTTATAATTGATATCGGAAATCAGTTCCTCGATATTGCAATAGACCGAATCATTGGCCAGGTGCACACCGAGCGGCGTCAGTTCGCTTTCATTCAATTCCAGCCGGTAGAGTCCGGCGACGGTTTCCGAGTAGCGTTTGGCCACGCAGGCGTAGAGCCGGACGTCGTTTATTGTCGATTGGTCGTAGTCATTTTTCTCGAAGAATTCGATCTTTCGGTTCATTTCCTTATCGAAGGCCATCGAGGAGTATTCGTCCACAATGCTTTCGGCGGGTATGAGGGCGAAATGGCTATATTTTTCCGAGAGGCGAGTATATTCATTTCGCAGTGTCGAATAGTCCCATTGCGAAACTGCCTGACATTTCGAAGAATCGTAGGCTTCGCTCGGGCGTGCATTTGTGTCGATTGACGATTTGGTCAATTGCACAATCTTGTGGCTGCCGGGGAGCCTGTATCTTTTCTTGATTTCTGTGTTATCTCTCGGTGGAAGTTTGGTTTGCGGAGTGGCGAATTCCGTTTGTGCAGTAGCGACTTCGATTTGCGCTGGTGCTTCTGTCTTGTCTGTACCGGAGAACATCACGATGGCGGCCACAGCAGCAGCGATTCCGGCGGTGGACGCTGCGCCGGCGATGATTTTCCATTTCGGCATTTTCCGCGAAGGGCGCGCAGGCGAATGCGAGGCAGCATTGAGAATATTCAACACTTCGTCCTCGCTAACCAAGCCGACGCGGTCCATGAGGCCGTTCAGCATATTTATTTTTTCGCTTAGTCTGTCTTTCATTGCTTCACCTTTTCGCTAATGCCGAGTATTTCGCGCAATTTCTGTTTCGCGCGGTGGACACGCACGCGCACGTTTGCGTGGGAGATTCCTTCCATTTCGGCAATTTCCTTTTCGCTGAGGCCGCTCACCTCGAAGAGCAGGAAGGCCGACCGCAGCTCGGGTTTCAATTTGTCGATCGCATCGAAAATCAATCGCAATTCCGCCGAGGAGTCCGGCCGCGGGGAGTGCGAAGCCAATTCGTCGATTAATTCGGCGTCCATCGATGGCGTCCGAAGGCGTTTCCGCATGTAGTTTGCGGCGACTCTTTTTGCGATAGTAAACAAATAGCCAAGGAACGCCTTTTCGTCGCGAAGGCTTTCGAATTGCTCGTAGGCAATGCGAATGGTTTCACTTGTAACATCTTTTGCTGTGTGCACGTCTCGGCAGGTAACCATAGCGAACCTTTCGAGCCTTTTGTGCAGCGGTGCAAACAGTTCCATGAATTTTTGTTTTTTCTCGTCTCCGGTCATCTCGCCTTATTTCAAGTCTCCAAAAGAGTAAGTGCAATATATAGAATTTTTGTTACAATCGGAAGGCGAATTCTATGGAGCGGATGCGCTGGCGCGAAGATTCCGTGGTGGAGAGCTTCGGAAGGCCCACGTCTGATTTTCACACTCGAGATCTTCAAACCTTCCGAAGTTTAACGCCTCTGCACCTTTTATCCAACAATTTAGTTTTAAAACCTTCCGAAGGTTACTGCTTCCATGACGAATCAAATTGCATTGATTGGCTTCTCTGAACAGTTGAGCGTTGAGATTGGAAAAATCATAATAATCACAATAATCAAATGAATCACAGTTCAGACTGGAAGATTGCTCATGCGAACTCAACTTATTCGACCACTACCAATAAATCAAAGTAACAAAATCCTTTCTTTTTCGTTTATATCAGAGCACGAAAAAAATGATTGCTTTTTTCGATGATACAACGTAAATTATATTTTTCATTTGAAAATAATTTTTAGAGAAAACCGAGGACGACATGGGAATTTTCAGTAGAATTTCAGACATATTCAAGTCGAACATGAACGATGCGCTCGACAAAGCCGAAGACCCCGAGAAAATGCTAAAACAAATGGTGATCGAGATGGAAGAATCCGTCAACAAAGCCACCTTAGCCGTTGCCAATTCCATTGCGAACGAAAAATCGTTGGAACGCAAGCTCGACAAGGCCAGAAACGAGTCCCGAGACTGGGAACAGAAAGCAGCCCAAGCGCTCGGCGCCGGCCGCGAGGATTTGGCTCGCGCCGCCCTCGAGAAAAAAGCCACAACCGACAGAAACGTTGCCGACCTGGCCCCGATCTACGACCAAGCCCGCGCCACTAGCGAAAAAATGCGCGGCCAGCTGAACACGCTCAAAGCGAAACTCGACGAAGCCCGCTCCCGCCAAAGCACGCTCATCGCCCGCTCGCAGGCGGCCAAGGCCCAGAAACAAATCGCCCAGACCTTCAGCGGCGTCGGCTCGGACGCTTTCAGCAAATTCGACAAATATGAAGGCAAAATCGAAACTCTCGAGGCCGAAGCCGAAGCCCACGAACTTATCGGCGGCCACGACCAAAGGCTCGAAGACGAATTCAAACAGCTCGAGGGCGGCGCCAACGTGGACAACGAACTGCTCGCGCTCAAAGCCAAAATGGGAATGCTCCCCTCAGGTAACTAATTATTAATAATAATCCGGTGAATGAATATGAATGAAGAAAAAGTTTTGCTCGCTGACAAAGAAAACCCGGTGAATAATACACCTGAGGAATTGATGACAGTAACCATGGAGAAAGTCGTCTCGATACTCGACGAGAATTTCCCCGGCTATTTGAGCTTCGGCAACGGTTCGTTCACGATCAGCCAGGGTTCGTCCCAGGTGATGATCGTCGTCCGGCCGTTCACCCAAGAGGACTCTTGCGTGGAGTGCGTGGCCCACGTGGTCCACAACGCCTCCATCACTGAGGACCTGATGCGGTTCCTGCTGCGTAAGAATTCCGAATTGCACTTCGGATCGTTCGGGCTGCTCTTCGACGGCACGATTTCGTTCCAACACTCGATAACCGGCAAAAACTTGGACGCCAACGAACTGATTACGACCGTCAGAAGCGTCGCTACCATTTCCGACTACTACGACGACATTATCGTGAACGCCGCCGGTGGCAAACGCGCAATCGATATGATCGAGGAATTGGATTAATACTTATCAAGTACTTTTGTCTTCCCTGCCGCTCGCGACAATGCGAATAGCAGGGATTTGTTTTTAATATGATTATTGCACCGAATTGTAGCCATGAAAGACCTAAAACTGCTTCTGCCATACCTGAAGCAATACAAAACCAGAATACTGTTGGGGTTCCTTTTTGTTACCATCTCGAACGTCTGCTCGACGTATATTCCGCGCGTCGTTGGCATGGCTGTCGATACGATCCAGTCCGGCAACTATACCGACACGGGCCTTTTCGAATCGATCGGACTGCTTCTGGCGCTTAGCGCAGGCAGCGGTTTGTTTTCGTTCCTGACGCGCCAGACAATTATCGTGTCTTCGAGGCTGATCGAATACGACCTGCGGCGCGATTTCCTCGGAAACATAGAGCAGCGGACGATGGGATTCTTCAACAAGAACTCCACTGGGTCGCTCATGGCATACAGCACGAACGACATTGCCGCTGCGCGAGAATTCCTCGGGCCGGCCATCATGTACGGTGCAAATACTATCACGACATTTTCTTTCGCGCTGTACTACATGCTTGGCCTGTCGGCTTCGCTCACCTTTGCCGTACTGTTTCCCTTGCCGATTCTGGCCACGGCCACGTATTTCCTCGGCAAGAAAATCCACGTGGCGTTCAAGAACGTCCAGGAGCAATTCTCGTCGCTGAACACGATGGCGCAGGAATCCTTCTCGGGCATTCGCATTGTCCGGGCGTACCTAAGCGCTGGCGTGGAGCAGCGCCGCTTCGCCGAAGAGTCTCGCAGCTATTCCGACAAAAACATGCGCCTTTCGAAAATCTATGCCGTTGCTTTCCCGATGTTTATGCTCTTGGTGGGCATTTCGCAACTGATTGTGTTGGGCTATGGCGGCTCGATGGTAATGAATGGCGAGGCCACGATCGGCACGCTAACCCAGTTCTTCATATACCTGAACATGCTGATTTGGCCCGTCGCTGCGATTGGTTGGATAACGAACATAGTCCAAAGGGCCGGTGCTTCGTGCGCTCGGCTTCGGGAAGTGCTCAGCGACTGTAGTTTCGACGAACCCCAAGCCAACGTCTCAGGCATTAGCCCGGATTTCGCCCAAGGTATTGAATTCCGCAACGTTGGGCTGCGTTTCCCTGATTCCGAGCGTGACGTTTTGTCGGGAATTGATTTGAAGATTAATGCTAACACATCTTTGGGCATCGTCGGGGCGATCGGTTCGGGGAAATCTGTACTAATTTCCTTATTGCCTTCGCTAAACAGGCCCACGGCGGGCGAAATCTACTTCGGAGGGCAGCCTTCGGGCAGCGTCCCGACGGAGATTCAGCGTCGAAGCGTCGGGTTCGTCTCGCAGGAGCCATTTCTGTTTTCGCTTTCGATCAGGGACAATATTAAGCTGGGTTGCCCGGAGGCCACCGACGAAGACGTGCGCCGTGCTGCGGAGATTGCGGGCGTGCATCAGGACATCGAGGGATTCCCTGACGGCTACGATACTGTGCTCGGCGAGCGAGGCATCACTCTGTCCGGCGGGCAGAAGCAAAGGGTTGCGATCGCGCGGGCTGTGGCGAAGGATCCGGCTGTTCTTGTTCTGGACGATGCACTTTCGGCGGTGGACGCCCAAACCGAGGAAAGAGTGCTCTCGGAGCTGAAGAAATTCATGCAGGGCAGGATTACAGTGATCGTCTCCCACAGGATTTCGACAGTCTCCGCTTGCGACGAAATAATCGTGCTCCGCGAAGGTACGATTACCGAAAGGGGCGGGCACTCAGAACTGCTCGAACGCGAAGGCATCTATGCCGCAATGGCCGCCCGCCAGCGCCTCGAGGAAGAGCTTGAGGAGATGGAATAGGTGGCGACTGCCACTTTATTATCAATTAGCAGCGAAATGATGAGGAGGATAGATGAATAATGAATTCATATCTCCCTTATTTTGGAATCCACAAATTCCTAAAATCTCTCAATCTCCTCGATCAGCGCGGGAATGATTTCCTCTTCGCTCACTTTCCTGACCAGCTCGCCATGACGATACAAAACGGCCACTCCTTTGCCGCAGGCAATGCCAATATCTGCCGACTTAGCCTCGCCCGGGCCATTGACCACGCAACCCATCACGGCCACTTTAACGTTTTTCTTGATGCCCGAAAGGCTTTGCTCGAGTTTGTGGACAATGCCCACCAAATCCACTTCCAATCGGCCACAGGTGGGGCAGGAAATCAATTCGACACCCGACTCGCGCAGGTTCAGCGCAGAAAGCAAATCTTTAGCAACATCGACCTCCAGCTCCGGCTCTTCGGTGAGCGACACGCGAATCGTATCGCCAATACCCTCTGCCAGTAGCGTTCCGATTCCAATGGCGGACTTCATCGTCCCCATCCTAAGCGTTCCCGCCTCGGTTACGCCGAGGTGCAACGGCAGGTCTGTGCGTTCGGCCAGCAGACGGTACGACTCGATCATCAGCGGTACAGACGTGGACTTCACCGACACGGCCAAATCGCGGAATCCGAAGCTCTCGGCGATTTCGATGTGGCGCATTGCGCTCTCGAAGAGTGCTTCGGCCGTGGGCGAGCCATATTTCTCCAGTATGTCCTTTTCGAGCGAACCGCTATTGACGCCGATTCGGATCGGGACTCGCTTCGCTGCGGCGGCCTCGAGCACTTCGCGAATCCTCTCGCGAGAACCGATATTTCCTGGATTAATCCTGACCTTGGCAATGCCGGCTTCGATGGATTGAAGCGCGAACACGTGGTTGAAATGAATATCGGCCACGACCGGGCAAAGCGCACCCTTCACGATTTCTCCAATCGCGGCGGCCCCGCCCTCGTCGTTAACGGTTACGCGGACCAAATCGGCACCCCTGGCGGCGCAGCGATTAATCTGGGCAATTGTGGCCTCGGCGTCGCGAGTCTTTGTTTTCGTCATCGTTTGAATCGAAACGGGCGCTGCGCCGCCGATAAGCAGCCCGCCCACGTTTATTTGCCTTGCCGGCCTTCGTTTGAATGTGCTTTCCATTTTATACGCCGTTTAGAATTTATCTCGGAAAAACAAAAGAGTGTCCAAATCGCACGATAGCGAATTGAACACTCAATTGATATAATATTAATTTCAAAGTTTTTGGCTAAGCTCGAAGAGGATTTTCTTCTCGCGTTCGCTCAGGCTTTGGTACCCGTGCGAAGAGATTTTGTCGAGAATCTCGTCCACTTTCTGCTGAGTTACCTCTTCGCCGCCCACGTAGATGCCCGGATTCTTGACGGCCTGCTCGTAGCGAGCGGTTTGCTCTTCGCGCTGCGAACGGCGGCGGTCTTCTTCCCAATTTGTCTGGTATATGCGCGGTTCGTTGTAGTATTCGTTCCCAAAGGAGTCGTCTCTTTTCTTGGATTTGAATATTCGATCCAAGAAATTGAAAAGCCCCAATTTATCGCCAAATTTGAATAGCAGGAAGCCGGTTACGGCACCGCCAATATGCGCAAAGTGTGCTACTCCGCTGTCGTTTCCGCCCACGCCCATCAGTATCGATATACCAGCAAAAATGCAGACATAGATGATCGCAGGAATGGGAATGAAAATCGGGAACATGAAAATCGGGCGGCGCGGGAACGTCAGGCCGAAGGCCAGAAGAATTCCATAGACTGCGCCGGACGCGCCAATCGTTGGGGCAACCATTCCAAACAAGGGCGAAATATAGAGCTGGAACAATCCCGCTCCGACGCCGCAAAGCAAGTAGAAAAACAGGAATCGCCGCGAACCCCACATCGCCTCCAACTCGGCGCCAAACATCCAGAGCGTGAACAGGTTGAAGAAAATGTGCCAAAAACCGCCGTGCATGAATTGGTAGGTTATCAATTGCCAAATGTAGAACCCATGGTCCACGGGCATTAGCGCGAAGTATCGCAAGAAGAACTCTCTGAGCGGCACTCCGCCGAAGTTCAACCCGGAAAGCAATATGTCGATGAAAAAGACAATCGCATTGATAACAATCAAGGCCTTGATGACAGGCGGAATCAGCGAAAACCGTCCGCCCAAGCCGCCTCTGTTCTGATAATCGTAATCGCTCATATATTTCTTTCTTTTGCGTTCTTAATTAGTTGACAAATAAAGTATATGCTTCGTTTCTTGAATCTTTTTCAATTGTTTGCGGTATTCGTTCCACCAAAATGACAAATCGTTCCAATTGCTTTCGAAGTCTTCGCTTATGGATTGGGCGGTTTCCCATTCCTTTTTCGAGCGGACAATCGACCGCAGCAGCTTGTCTTTGATGATAGTATTGTGGTCGTCAGCGAGGATCACCCGAGGGAACACCTCAATAATTTTATCTAAGAAGTGGAATATCTGCTTAATCGAGGCTCGCACTCGGCCGTTGTCGTTTTCCTTTCCTTTGAAGGCGTTAATCATTTCGCTCACTGATTGAATGATAGAATCCATCAAAACAATTTGGTTCTCGAAATTTATATATGCTTCCATCTATAGGTTAATATCCTTCCAATCTAAATATACAAATTTAAGAAAAAGAACTCTACTTCCCATCATAATACGAAATATTTGAAATAATGTTTTCCCGGGCAAGCTCATCTGATTGCGCTGTATCGGAACCAATTCAAAGCCAACCGAAAAAAAAGCGGAACCGAAAAGATCCCGCCTCGAATGAAATGATTTTCTTGGGCATCAATGACGATCCCGAATATTCCGAATCAATAGCTATTGTGGTCGATTTGAGTCTTTCCACGGAAAATCCGATATACAATGAACTTGTAAACGAGAATTATCGGGACAAAAATCAAAGCGATGATGAGCATCGTCTGCAATGTGCGCTGCGAAGACGAATCGGCAAATATCGTGAGGCTGTCCGCCGGATTCCCCGACGAAATCAGCAGGTTCGGATAGATGCCCACTCCGCACATGGCAATGCTTAGCACCAGAATCAACGATGAATAAATGAAAGATTTCATGTATTGCCCGCGGCCGATTCCGAACCAAAGCGCGACGAAGCTTAGGATTGCGCCCAATTGAAGCACAAGCCAAACCGGATACTCCCGGAAATTCGCAGTCAGATGCGGCATATCCGTCCAAATCCAAATCCCGACTAACGCATAGGTTATCAGATAGTAATAAAAGCTGCGACGCAATCCGCTTTCGATTGTCGAATGCAGGGCGCCATCGGATTTAATCAACATGAATAGCGAACCGTGGAAACGCAGGGCAAACACTGCGACAATCCCGATTGCAACAGAGAAAGGGCTAAGCAGCGAGAAGAAGTTGCCACCGAATTCCTTCACTCCGCCGATGACGTTGATCGGGACACCTGTCAATATGTTCCCGAGCGAGACGCCAAGCAAAAGGGCAATCAAATAGCTTGAAATGTGGAAGACTTGGTCCCAGGTCCGGCGCCAAGTGGCGGACTCGACTTTGCTCCGAAACTCGATCGAAACGGCGCGTCCGATTAGCACCATAAGGAACAGCATGAAAGCCGTATAGAAGCCGGAAAAGACTGTCGCATAGACATTCGGGAATGCGGCAAATAGCGCCCCGCCGGCCGTGATCAGCCAGACCTCGTTGCCGTCCCACACCGGCCCAATCGAATTGAGCATGATCCGGCGGTCGTGGTCGCTTCGCGATTTGAAGTGAATCATGCCGACGCCCAAGTCGAACCCATCCAACACAACATAGCCGGAAAACAGCACTACCAACAAAACAAACCAAATAATATTGAGTTCCATAATTCTTCTCCTTTTGATTTAATTAGATTGGGAGGCCGGTTCGTCCGGGCCATGTTTGATTTTTCTGACGAGCAAGAATACGAACAATGCGCCGAGTATCAAATATATCGTTGTGAACATTATCATCGAGAAAACGATTTGCCCGGGCGTAACCACTTTCGAAATGGCATCGCTCGTGCGCAGGATTCCCTGCACGGCCCACGGTTGGCGCCCCACCTCGGCGGCAATCCATCCGGTCAGGTTGGCGACGTGTGGCAGTGCGAACGAAGGTACGAAAGCCCACAGCAGCCAGCGCGTTTCGAACAACCGGCCGCGCCGCCATTGGTACAGGCCAATGAGGGCCATGAGAATCATCAGCATACCAATCGAAATCATCACGTGGTACGCCTGGAATGTCAGCTGGACGGGAGGTTGTTCGTCCGGTGGTATATCGTTCAGGCCCACAATGGGTTTGTTCGGGTCGAAATACACCATCCACGACAGCATATTCGGCACGGCCAATCCATCGACCTTTTTGTTTTGTGTGTCCACCACTCCGAACAAATACATAGCTCCGGGCGCAGTCTGGAAATGCCCCTCGAAGGCAGCCAATTTGGCCGGCTGGTTCTTTGCGACGCCGATTGCGCTATTGTGGCCGGTGAAGAGTTGGAAAAGCGAAGCAAAGACGACCAGCACAAGCGCAAAGCGCATCGAGGACTTTGCAAAATCTAAATGCTTTTTCTTCAGCAGGTACCACGCGGATATGGACAGCACGAGGAACGCGCCAGTTAGCCAGGCAGCGCTGATGACGTGCGTGAAGCGGTCAACCGTGGATGGATTGAAAACCATCGCCCAGAAATCCGTAATAACCGAGCGAGTAATTCCATTCTCTGTAACGATTTCGAATCCGGCGGGAGTCTGCATCCACGAATTGGCAACAATAATCCAAAACGCGCTCAGAGTGGCGCCGGCGGCCACGCAAACCGTGGATACGAAGTGCACTTTCGGGCTGACTCGGTTCCAGCCGAAAAGCAGAACACCGAGGAATACAGATTCCAAGAAAAACGCGAAAAGGGCCTCGGCCGCGAGCGGCGAACCAAAAATATCGCCTACGTAGCGGCTGTACGTTGCCCAATTGGTTCCGAACTCGAACTCCATCACCACGCCCGTGGCCACGCCGACGGCAAAGGTAAGAGCAAATACTTTCGTCCAGAAACGAACCATTTTGCTATAGAGCGCGTCCTTCGTCTTCAGGAAACGCCACTCCATGAAAACCAGCAGCAGTCCCAACCCGATACTCATCGGTGGATACAGGAAATGGAACCCGGCCGTAATAGCAAATTGGATCCTTGCGAGCAATTCAGCTTCGTGCATGAACACCTCCATTGATTGTAGCTAATAAAACTATGTCGTAAATTCTTGGCTAAATCAAATTTTCAAACTTAAGAAGAACTAAATTCATTTTTAAGACGACACAAATTTAGTTTAATTTTAGTTTTTTGTGGGACAATCCGAATAATTCATACAAGATTGCAAAACACCATTCCCAATGACCGTAGCAGTGTTTACAGCGGATTCGGCTTCCGCGCCGCAACTTTTCGCCGGCCAGAACGTAGAAAAAGTATTGAAAATTAATCTGGGTTTCTGAACATGAGGTATGTATCTATTTTAGTTTGTTTCTTGGTTATTGCAGCTTGCGTTGGCAATGCAGCCGAGTTTTCATTCAAAGGAGTTGTCGTGGATGCCGAAAATGGCGCCCCGCTTGCCGGATCGACTGTCCGCGTCGTTGGGTCGAACCGTGGCGCATATTCGTCGAGGAATGGCATCTTCAAGGTGTTGCTCCACGACGGCGACGAGAAATTCCACGTATCATCCATCGGCTACGAGCCAATGGTAGTGGCCATAGCATCGCTTCGGCGGGACGGCACAGCCGAAATTCGACTCCGGCCATCGGCCGTGAAGTCTCGTGGAGTGGTTGTCCATTCGCTCCTGCCCGAGGACGTCGTGCAGAAAGCTATCGACAAACGCGACGAGAACAAAGCCAAGAAGAAAACACTCACCGCCGTGGCATACTCGAAAACCAACGTGGAAATGGACGACGAAACCGCCAAACGAATCACAGGCATGGGCAGCAACAGTTTCTCGGCTACGTTGGAATCCAAAGGCGGCGACAAGAAAATCGATGAGTCCAAATATATCATCATGGAGACATTCTCCAATTACTATTGCGACTACGAACGCCCGCTCTATTACAGCGAAATTATTCAACGCAGGCAAACTCGGAATATCCCCGCTGAAAACAACCTTTTGGCTCTGGCGAACTTCATCGACCTGACGGCAGACGAAATCAACATGATGGGCACGCGGCTCGTGCCGCCGATCGGGAAAAATGCCATATCAAATTATGATTATTCATTTGCCGAAGACGCAACAGACAACGGCCGCCGAGTGTTCGTTATCGATTTCAAGCCCAATTCCAAACTCTATCCGGGATTCGTCGGGCGCATGATGATTATCGATTCCACATACGATTTGATTATGCTCAAAATGCGGCCATCGGACGAAACAGCTATCAGTTTTGTGAAGAATCTCCGCTTCGAACAGCGCTTCAAAGAGGCCGATCGCGACATCTGGATCCCCGATTACTTGGAAACCGAAGCGACACTGAACGTGAATATCATCAAAGGAATGCTGGATTTCGGCCTCGACTTCCGCATTCTGACGATGCTGAACAATATCCGAACGAACGTCCCGCTGCCGGATTCAATCTATAGATACGCAAACATGGACAATCCGAAATATGTATCGCCCAAGGCCGATTCCGCTCGGCCAGAATTCTGGGAAATGAACGCGATGAGCGAGCTTTCGCCCGAAGAGAAAAGAATCTATGCAAAGGTGGATACTGCCGTCGTCGTTAACGATTCGCTGAGGAAACACGACTCGACAGAAACAGGATTCAGCTGGGGTTCATTGCTCGCCATCGATCCATATCTTGACTTTAACCGCGTGGGCGCCATATCGTTGGGCCTATCGAAGGATATGCGTTACAAGTTTATCACACTCTCGCCGATGTACAATTACAGCTTCGGCCAGAAGAAGTCTTTCGGCGAGGGCACGCTCAAAATTGATATTCTAAATGATTGGAACTTAAAACTTTCTCTCGATGGGGCAATCTTCTCGAGAATCGCCTCGACGGGCCACGAAGAGCCTTACTATAGAATAATGAATTCGGTCGCCGCAGGGCTGTTCCACTCCGACTACTATGACTACATGCGTACTGATGGTTTCTCCGCCGGGTTTTCCGCCCTTTGGAAAAAAATCAATCTCAAGGCAGAATACTCGGAGTACCGCGCTTTCAGCCTCGAGAAGAAAACTGATAAATCCATTTTCGACGATTCGAAATGGAGAGAGAACCCGGCGATCGACGAGGGAGCATTCCGCAGCGTGAGCGCCCGAATCGAGACAGGGAATTCGATGATTTTCATCACACCTTCGGATTACGATTACCATTTCATTGCTTCGGCCAGATACACCGAGCCTGTACGCTACATCAGCGGGAAACCTGCCGAGCGCTATCGTTCGGTAAACGCACAGCTCACAGTGAACATGCCACTAATCCGCACGGGCTACAATCCAATTTCTCTTCGTTTGTCCGGCGCGGCCGGCATCCAGGATTCGTCGGCTGCCGTGCAGGACGTTTTCCAAATGCGTTCAAATTTGGTTTTCATTGCTAACAATCCCGCTTTCTACTCTGCGCCGTACTCACGATTTGCCGGCACAAAGTTTTGGTATGGCCAAGCAGAAATCAACCTGACCGATTTGATGTGGCGCGCCATCGGGCTGCCGCTCTACGAAGGCCGCGGACCGGAATTGTATCTGACGGGTGCCTCGGGCAAATTCGAACTGAATAAGAATTGCGCCTATCGCGGCACTGGTAATGACTATTACTCCGAGATCGGATTCGGTTTCCACAGGATTCCAACATTCTTCAGCAACGTGATTTATTGGGATTTCGCCGCTCGATGGGGCGTCGGCCCAATAGCCTCGGGCAATTTCGGAGTTGCGATCAGCATTTCGCTTCCGTTCTAAAGAGAGGTATGAAATGTAGGGGCGGGTTCGGAACCCGCCCGAGGATTAGCTGAAGTGGTAAAAATAGTTGCAAGTAGAAAGTTAAAAGGGACAAGTAGAAAGATGTGCCACACCTCGGAGGTTCAAGATCTTTGATAACCACCCCGCCCTTCGGGCACGCCTTCGTAATTCAATCCCTACCTTTCGACCACGGGGGTTTCGATTTCAATTTGGACAGTGCGGCAATAGAAGCGGCCTTCGGGCAGCGTGTTGTCGTAAATAAGTCGGTCTTCGCCCACGCCCTCCACTTTGGCATCTCTCAGTTTCAGACGCTGCGCGACGGCATTTGCGCGGGCAGTGGATATTTTCTTGTTCACGGCCTCCTCGCCGATAGCGTCGGTATAGCCGGAAATCGTAACAGTGGAACCTTCGGTAACGCGGCTTCGGACGAAATCCACGACGCGCTTGTGTTCGTTTTCGAGTTTGGACTTGCCGAAATCGAAGAGGATCAGGTTATATGTCTCAAATTCTTTGTCGGCCATGCCGGTTTTGCGTTTTTTCGAGATAGTCAATTGCTCCACTGGCAATCTGTTTTTCTTGGTTTGCGCAGTTTGCTCGAGCGAATCGCGCACGAAGAGGCTGTAGAAAATCTCGCCGCCTTTTTTGGGGGACGACGGATCGTTCTCCCGAATTGTCCAATCCAGATGGTCGGGCAGCATCCCACGGCCCTCGAAAGCCTTCAGCAATTCGCCGGACTGGGTGGCCGAGATACGCCAATAATCGATACCGAATTTCGACGTGGCCGCGGGATAGAAACGGATTTTCGATGTCGAAATGCGGCGCAGTGTGTCGTCGGATTGGACAGGTTCGCTAATCGAATAGTCCTCGGTAATGATTTCCACGCGGCGGTTCTCCGCATCCCCACCGGGTTCGTCGCCGTTCGAGGGTTGGTCGGGCAGGTTGCGCGCCACGATGCGAATATTATCATCGGGTACGTGCCATGCCCGAACCAGGTAGTCCTTCACGGATTGGGCGCGGGCGCGCGAAAGGGTTTTGTTGCCTTCTTCGTCTCCGGTGCCACAATTCGTACCAACCAGAGTGATCTCGCTTGGATTGTTACGAAGCCGAGCACCGATTATATTCAATACTTGGTAGTAAGTCTCAAGCATTTCCTTATTCTTCAGCATGGACGCTTCAAATCTGTGGGATTCGCCGGGGCGGTACTGGACGTAGCGCGCAGGAATTTCCGACGAGTTTTCATCAAAAAATATATAAGTCAACAATGGCCGAAGGTTGTGTGTCAGGACATCTTCGATCTTAATATTGAATTGATTCGTTTCGTTGTCCAACGAATCCAATTGCACAACCCTGAGCGAAGCAACAATTTCCGAATTGTTATGCTCTTCGAAAAGTACTTCCGGCTCGGTCGGAGCCATTGGAGGCACTGGCGGTGGCGGTGGCGGTGGCGGCTGTTTGTAGCGCAGGCTGGCGCCGATCCTGAAATTGTGCACGTGCCAATTCGAGCCGGCGGCCACGGGCGTCAGCGCAAACGTATAAAGCGCTTCGGGGACGAGCGTGAGCCATTCCTTGCGGTTCAAAGGCAATTCGTAGGAGATGCCGGTGCGCAGTGTGAATTCGAGTTTCGAAGCGTCGGGAATGTCTGCCTGAAGCTCATTTCGGTAGTTACGGCCCACGTCGGCAAATACTGCGCGATCGGCGGGTGCGATGATTCTTTCGATTTGGTAGAAACGCGCCCGAGTGTTCAGCCCGATGCCCAATCCGAAATTGGCAAAGAACTTATCCCAAAAGTTGTACGATACGGTCGGTGCGATGAAGATATACGAAAGTTTGGTCTTCAGTGTGTGCTCGAAAGCGCCCTCTACGGAAGTGCCATCCAGTATGACATTAGTCTTCTCGGTTGTCGAGAAATCAGCATTGTTTTGGTTGTATCCGGCGAAAAGAGAGAAGGAAATGTTTTTTGAATAATCATTCTTTACGAAAAGTTCCATCGGGGCGGACAGAACAAAGCCGGCCGAGAAACCCAGCGAAGAACCGCCGGAAAACGATGGCGAGCAATTAGGGCATCCGGGCAGATTACCGAAATTGGACGAATGCACATTCGCTCCGATATTTGCAAATATACCGTAGCTAATCTTGTTCTGAACAGTATCCTCGAGGAAGAGTTTTTTCTTTGATTTGTGCCGCTTGGCGGGTTGGACTTGCGCCCACGCGCAACTCGCTGCAAACGCCGCTATTAGCGCAATGACAACGCATTTTTTCATTGAAACATCCCCCACCAAAAAATCAACAGAAAACATATACAAAAAATGCAAATTACGTTTTTTTCCGCTAAGTACAAAAGGATAATGGTTATATGGCGTTTTGTGTGAGTTTTAACTCAGGCTCAGTTCAAACACTCAACCGATGAGTCCCCAAGCAAAATATTGCGAGCAAATTTAATCTAACTTTATTTAATTATGTGGCTCATCGCTATATTGAGTGGGTAATGCCTTCCGTGGTCACTGAGCTTGCCGAAGTGCCCCCTGATATATAAGTACTTCTTTGACCTACTTAACTATCAGAGAATCATGGTATTGCCCGAAGTAGGGGCGAGGTTACCTCGCCCTCACATTTTGTATTATTACGAAAAGAAAGAAATTCTAATTTCATAATGTTATATTGAACTGTACCCACTCAAAATAGCGAAGAGCCAATTCAGTGTAGTGTTTAGGAGCATGTTGATAAAGACAAGAAATATGGAAGCACGGAGCCTTGGCCCCGTGCCCCGAGTCATTGATATGCCACAGTGGGGCAAGCCCCACTGCTACCAGAAATTACTTATTTAAAGCCCTTAGAACAGATCTTTGAGCCAGAATTGCTCTATGTCCCAATTCTTCTCTGTCCATTTGTGGGCTATTATGAACAAACCGGCAGGAGTATATCCGAACTGGCAATCGAACAGTTTGAATCTTTCGTTCGGATAGTCCCGAGCGATCGCGTACAGGAACTCTCCGGCGGAATTGTGGAACGTAGTAATATGCCTGTAGAAGAACCCATCGTGGCGGACGGCATTTGCAACTGCAATCTTGCCGCCTTCGGCAAAGACTCGAGTTTTAACCTCGTTTTGAGTGCCTTCCATGCCGGCTGTGCAATTCGCCAAGGAAGCAGAAATAATTTTGTTGAGGATGGCATTTTCCGATTTCTTGAGCTGGCCGTCGGCTAATTGTACGTTCAAGACCACATTCTTTGCTGGATTGAAAAATGTGAAGTTATTGCCATCAACTCTCAGCAGATCGCAATTTGCAATGGACTCAATTCCACCAGCCCGCAAAACGTTCGAATTGGCTGGGCGTCCGGTGAACCGATTAAACAGTTGGAATTGCAGCTCGCCATCGGCAACGAACGCAAAAATCAGAAGCGAATCGTTTGCCCGAGCGCATTTCAGCCCGGCGGGTAAGACCACGTTTGAGGGAAAGTAGTACTTTTTATATTTCCCTGGCATCATAAATAAGTAATTGTATTCATAAACGCTTTTATGGAAATCTCCGGTCTTGGCAGAGATGGAATCGGTCATTTCGACGAAATAGGAAAAATACTGATTGTCCGGATCCGAAGCGCGAGCCAGGAACTGTGGTTTGTCCAACCCAAGTGCAGTGGCCAGCCTCTGTTTGTCTTCGGGCAGAGAAGTTGTGAAGTTATTTAAAATGTCGTCTGAGCGATTGATAAAACCAGCCGAGGGGAGTTTGTAAACGGAAAGGGACGTGTTGCGATAATCTGTGCACCACGCCTCGAGCCTGGACGTACGGATATCAATAACGTCGATATTTTCGGGCATTGGATATGAATTATCGAGGAAAGCCGATTGGGAGCAATTGCTCAGCAGCGATTTGAGTTTCGTCCGCGAGGCCGTATCCGAAGGCAGGTCGCGGAGGACAATTTCAGTAAAAAAAGTCTTGATATATACTTTTGCTCCGGTCCAAGCGAATTTCTTCGGAATGGCGGCCTCGTCTTTCGTTTGCTCGAAGAGGAAGCCAATGGATTTCAATTTGCTAAAAATCTCATTTGCTTTCGCTTCTGGGGCGCCCGTCACGAGGTAAGTTGGCTTGATCTGCCCTGCATTGAATACATCGGTTAGCAAAACGAAGTCCTCTGCCGATAGCTTTTCTGTGGCCTGCCTGTCCAATACGATAGTGGCGCTGCCCTCAGGCACGCCTTGGGTCTGGGCCAAGCAGAAAGCACAAGCAATCAAAAAGAATGCGCATACCGAGATAATCATATTTAGTTTCATATCAAGCAATCATCAATTTAATAAAAACACCATTGCAAAAATACAAAATTGGCTTGATATTTCCGTTTCGATTGCCTTATTCATTGAAAATAACTGGCATATTTCGATAGGCATGGGTGGAATGTAATTCTTTTGCTACACAGTACGATTCATACGGCTGCTAATAACGTACACTACAGTGGGTCAAGCCCCACTGCCTCCAGAAAATGCAGTTTGTGTGGGAATCAAACCCCAAACGCTGAATCACTTTGAATTGTCATGCTCTACTTTTCGCCTCAATGGCGAATTGTATTGAACAAAAAAAATATTGATGCGGTAATATTAAAGTTTTTCATGTTTTACTAAATCAATGAATTTGCGTATATTGCATTTTTTTTCTGTACAGCGCAATGAACGACAAAGACCTCGAACTTAAAAGAAAAATGAACTCCGGCAAGATGTTTGCTTCCGTGGCGGATTTCGTGGCGGCCGTGTGCTTCTTCGCGGCCTATATCTCCACCGATGAGATACTTTTCCTCGCGATGGCAGCCGTGCTATTCGTGTCCGGTTTCGCGATAATTATTATTTTTACAAAGATGGAGAAGCGATTCTCTTCGATATTGAAATCAAGTGCTCCCGAAAATGATTCCCAACCAAATAAAAAAGGCAAAAATGACTAATTACACGACGATGCCGCGCCTGCGCGAGCGGATTTCTTACGAACTCGTCGGAGACGGCGACGAGAAAACAGCGATAATTTTCGATCCCGAAGGCTATATCATCCAACCGGTTTATATGCCCGAACAAATGCTCGAAATATTGGAAGTTTTCGACGGCACCACTCGCGTCGAGGATTTCGTGGCGGCGATAAAAAGCTCACCGAATGGAAATCAATTCGACTTCGAATCGTTCTTTTCAATAATGGACTTCCTGGACAAATCGGGATTCTTCGAGACTGAATACTTTGAGAAAATCAAGGTGGACGTGGACGCATACAATTCATCGCCTGTCCGCCCAGCTGTTTGCGCCGGAAACACATACGAATCCGAACCGGAAGCCCTGCACCGCCAATTGGACGAATTGCTTTCGTCGCCAAACGGGCACAGCCAAACAGCGCCCAAAGCAGTCGCCGTTCCGCATATCGATTTCCGCATTGGCGATGCAGCCCGCGAAGTGTATTCGTCTGTCTATAATGCCCTGCGCCACTCCGATGCAGACCTTTTTGTGATCCTCGGCACATCGCATTACTCGAACGACGCATTGTTTATGACGACCAACAAAGACTATGGCACTCCTCTCGGCGTCGTCGAAACCGACAAGCCACTGCTGGAAGCCTTCAAAGAGAAAATCGGTATGGAATGGGACAATTTCGATTTGGCGCACCGTTTCGAACATTCGATCGAGCTGCAAGCTGTGCTCCTCCGCCATATCTTCCCCGATAGGAAATTCACAGTGTTGCCCATACTATGCGGGTCGTTCCACGACTATATGCAACAATCAATCGTACCGGATACGGAGCAATTCTTCCGCAAATTCACGTCCGCGCTTCGCGACGCTATCGCCGAAAGCGGTCGGAAGACGTGTATCATCGCAAGTGGAGATTTCTCGCACGTGGGCAAGCGTTTCGACGATTCGATGCCCGCCTCCGCCCTGCTCGGCGCGACCGAATCGATCGACAAGGAGTATTTGTCGCACCTCGTGAATTGCGACAGAAACGGCTTCTATTCAGCGATTGCCAATTCGCAAGACGTATCGAAAGTATGCGGAATGTCGCCGTTCTACACAATGCTTTCCCTGGCCGAACCGACCGACGCCGAATTGCTTTCCTATGGCGTTTGGGACGACCAAGAGACTGAATCCGCCGTTACTTTTGCCGGAATCGCCTACAGATAATTGCAATCGCGGTTTCAGCATTGAATAATTCTACTTGGAATATAAAAACATCCGGTTGTTCGTTTCGGTCAATCGGATATTTTTTAAAGTGGTTCAATTTCGATTTGTGAGGGTAAACATCAATTATTGATTTTTAGAAATGCAATGCAAAGAATATGGTTCTATGACGAATTGAATATGTAAATCCCCAATACTTTTGGCATCTTTCAAGAAATGTTATAATAGTTGATTGATACCGCGTTAGCGGTTGATATTTTGTAGTTAGTTGTTTCACCTTTTCATGCCATACCGCATAGCGGTTGTTGTATCATACTCTGCATGAATCAACCAAACATATAAACCTGGATTATTCATTAAAAATATGAAATACATTCTTTACCCTCAACCCCAGCCCTTCTCCCGACGGGAGAAGGGAGTAAGAAAACGTTTTTTATGAAAGTCCCTCATCGCCCTTTGGGAGAAAGGGATTTAGGGATTGAGGGTTTTCTAATGCACATTTTGGGATAAAACATTCGCTACGCGAAATCTTGCCTATAAATCCAAACGATATGCTACAATACAGCAACCGCTACGCGGTAAAAAACAGTTTGATTACAATAAAAAACCAAAAATGGAATTGGTACTGTACCCATTCAATGTGTTATAAGACCTTAAAAATTAATATATGTATTACATAAAACTTCTCAGAAAAATGTAATCACTTGGCCAAAAAATATATACTTCCCAAGATGAGCGCATAACCGATTGCTTTGTCGATGGTTAGCGCTTCGCCCAGCATGAGAATGCCGCCCAAGCCAATCAGCAGGATATTCAGGGACATCGAAAGCGGAAATGCTGTGCTGACGTCCATACGCGAAATGGTTAGCATCCAGAATGAAGCACCCAAATACATCGATAGCAACCCGGCGATGCCCACCGGATTCGTTACCAGCCGCCCGATGGAATCGCCTGCCTGGGCAAACGAATCGAGGCTGAACCCGCTAATGTTATTTATTACGTTTTTAACTACTAAATTAGCAAGCACGTTGAAGATGATGCTTGCGGCAAGCAAGGCCCAAGAGATGATTTGTTGTCTGGTTTCCATTTCAATTCCTCAATAAACATTCAATACCAAACAAAACGATTAAGTTTGAATATGATTGCGAAGAGTCTGTTGAAATTGTATTTTTTGGAAGGGGGCTGTCTTATAAGTCTGAAAAGACTGTTACGGTCATGTTGAACGAAGTGAAACATCCATATTTAGCATTGACTTATGAATGGCAATGGATTCTTCACTACGTTCAGAATGACCCTTTTGAGACAGTCCCTTAAATATTGATAGATTAGAGGCCTCATTGCAATACATGGAGGACTACTGATGGTTCAGTTTCTCTAGAATCAAAATGAAATGAATTTCAGGCCTTCACGAGCGCAGCGGCGTCGGCCCGGACGGCTCCGCCGGAAAGCAGCGTCATTGCAACTGAATTTAGCGTGGCGCCCGTCGTCAGCACGTCGTCCACGACGAGCAAATGCTGCGGCATGGCCTTCAGTTTCGGATTCACGCCAAACACTTCGCTCACGTTCGTTTTCCGCTCGGCGCTGCTCAATTTCGTCTGCGAGGTGGTGTATTTCGTTCGGAATACAATATCCGGCCGGAACCGCGTGCCCGTCGCTTGAGCAATTCCTTTGGCAATGGAATCGGCCTGATTGAAGCCCCTCTCGCGCAATCGCGCATGGTGAATCGGGACAGGGACGACACCTGCGAAGCCAACAGCCCCGCACTTGGCCAGCTCGCTGCCGAGCAGGACCCCCAACTCGAAGCCGATGCCAGGCATTGAATCATACTTCAGGGCATGAATCAAACGGAACCAAGGATGGTCTGACGAAATCCGCAGCAAGGCATACGCATTGCTTATCGCCAATTCCGATGCAGAATAGTTTGAGAATAATTCATTTTTGACGAGGTTCGGGTCGGGGAAGGCCGGCATTTCAGCCTCGCAGTCGGCACAGATGTGTTTCGATATAGTAGACTTTTCTACGATTCTCGATTGGCACACCTCGCATATACTCGGCGAAATGAGCGAGTGGAATGATTCGCTAAGGAAGCGAAAGGCATGGCTATTCAGCGGCCGAAACATGGCGCGCCACGAACGAAAGTGAATTGTTCGGGAAAAAGAAAATATAGGCCGAAAGCACCAGCCAAAGCGCGTCCTCTCCGATTTTTTTCCATCCGACCATCTCGACGTTCACCGTCGAGCATCCGCAATTGATATTCAATCCGCGGGACATGGCGGAAAAAATTGCGATAATGAACACTCCAAGCATTAAGCCAACGACCGCCGAAGATGCGCGCAATTTTGTACCGGCGATCAGTAATGCCCCGCAAACCAATTCCACCCATGGCAGAACAATTGCGAGCATGTTGATGGCAAACAAAGGAAGTATATGGTAGTTCCCAATTTCGCGTGCAAACGCAGCCGGGTCGGCAATTTTTCCGATTGAATAGAACAGGAAGACTCCGCCAAGCACGTATCGCGCAAGCGGAATGAGTACTCGGTTAATCCTATCGAATGACATCGAAAACTCCGTTGTAGAGTGAGAAAAGTATTGCTGCGCCGAGCAGGAGCCTGTAAACCACAAAAACAATGTTCGAGCGTTTCTTCAGGAATTTCAGGAAAAATGCAATCGAAATGTATCCGACCGCGCCGGCGACGATTGTTGCAATTGCAATCGAAACGATTTCCGAACCGGACAGATAATTGACACTTTTGGCCGCTTCGTAGAGTCCGCTGGCCAGGACTGCCGGAATGCTGAGCAGGAACGAAAACCTTGCAGCCGTTTCGCGGTTCAGCCCGATGAAGAGTCCGGCGGTGATCGTCGTGCCGGAGCGTGAAGCGCCAGGAATGAGCGCAACGCATTGGGCCAAGCCGACAATTAGAGCGTCGAAAAGCGTCAGGTCCTTCATGCCTCGCGTTCGCTTCGAAACTGCTTCGGCCCACCAAAGGACTAATGCGAAAATAATCAGAGACGAAGCAATCACAATCGGATCCTTCGTTAGCGTGCCTTCGATGATTTTTTTGAATATTACGCCAATTGTTACTATCGGGAGAGTCCCCAAGATGACGAACCACCCCATTCGGGCATTTTCGCTTTGCTTGTGAATTTTCTCTCGATTAGCGCGGAAATTCTCACGGACGAAAGCTTGGGAAATGTTTATGATGTCCTTGGCAAAATAGGCCAGGACAGATACCAATGTACCAATTTGCACGATAGCCAAGATAGCTGTCAGGCTTTCGGGGTTCTGTGGGTCATACATTCCGCTGAGCACGCCGAAAAGCGTCATGTGCGCGGTCGAACTAATAGGCAAAAACTCCGTGAGGCCCTGGATAATTCCCAAAACGATAGCTTGAATAATAGTCATATCAATCAATTTTTCAAGTAATGAATGCCGTTTGTCGATACATTGCATCGTTTGTAGGTATCGAAAACGTTTGATTATGTTACACAAATAGCGCTAAGTCAAAGAAATCAAATATAAGAAATAAAGATTTCATGCTCATCTTTCCTTTCGTCATTGCGATGACCTTGAAAAATAGAGTGGCAGTCGCCACCTAATCGGCGTCTATTTCCATTATCAAGTATGCAATAGCATTCTCTTCGGTGTGCGAAAGCGAGATGTGCAAGCTGGCCGAGCCATATTTCTCGAGCAGTCCGCCGCGAAGCTCCACGATCGGTTTGCCGCCCGGCAGGTTTTTGATGCCGATTTCCTTGAATTTGAAGCCTTTCGTGATGCCTGTGCCAATTGCTTTGCTAAATGATTCCTTTGCTGCGAAACGGGCCGAATAGTGCAGAAATTTCGTATCGCCGAACTGCTCGCAGTATTCGATTTCCGTATCGGTGAAAATACGTTTCTTGAATTGTTCGCCGTATTTCTCCATTATTTCGGCAATTCTCTTCACTTCGATGATATCGGTACCGATACCGAAAATTTGCTTCATAGTTATTCCTTACTGATTCAACACGAATGCTATTTGCTCCGACTCCAAAAATACGCAAACCCACAGAAAAAGCCAAGCGCACAAATGCTCGATTTGAAAGATAATTGATTTCGTTATGTATTGTAGTCAATTCATAGTGGCGGGAGTGAGGGCGAGGTGACCTCGCCCCTACAATGCTTGCAATATGAAGATAAATTATTTATTTTAGATAGGAGCATTACCTAATTGAGAATATCTGTTATGTACTCTATCTGTTAAGTGTACTTTTATTTCTACTGGTATGTAAACACATGTTCTGCCGTAGGGGCGAGGTCACCTCGCCCTCACTCTCCTTTCCGAAAATGAATCTTTCCAACCGCAAGCATCCCTCCACATAAAACGACGAAAGCTCCCTTTGTGGGGGAGCTTTCGGCAAGAAGTAGATAACCTTGCAAGATTATTTCTTGAGTGAGAACTCGATCGGGATTTCGAACCAGATGCCAACCGGTGTACCGTTATTGATAGCGGGCGTAAACACTGTTCTGTTCACGGCATCGATAGCGGCTTGGTCAAGCATTTTCGAAGGAGATTCGATAACTTTTGTTCTTGTGGGTTTGCCAGCCTTGTCAATAAAAGTACGGACAAGCACTTTTCCTTCGATACCCAAACGTTGGGCATTCTCGGGATAGCGGACGCGTTTCTGCAATTCGTCGAAATCGAATCCGGGGTCTTTCTCGACCGATACGAAAGCTGTCTCGTCGGGAATGGTTTCCTCGACTGCGGCAGCCTGATATACTACCGGTTTGTCGCCGAGTTGCAAATCAACTGCTTCGTTGATGTCCACGTTACCAACTTCAGACATTGATTTATCAATATCGGAAATCGATGCGAAGTTGTCAACAGTGATTTCGGCATCGGGCACGGCAATAGGATTACCGGCGATCGTGGCCGAACCGTAGTTCACTTCGACCTGTTGGACCTGTTGGACGTCTTTAACTTCTTCTTTGGTTTCCTCGGGCGGCGCCTCGACGTTGATCTTGGAGACCGTCTGTTGAGTGGCCACATTGCTTGATTTTTTGGCAGTCATCACTGTTAATCCAAAATAAAGAAGCAGAAGAAGTATTAGCCCAACGGCTGTAATAATAAATCCTTTGTAAGTATTTTTCCTGATGAATTCCTTAAGTTCGAGGAATCCATATTCAGGCAAACTTGGGATTTGGACGATTTTAGCTTGTTCGTTGCTCATAATTATAACCCTCCAATCTTAGTATTGTCCTCTTCGGAGAAAGGAGCGATGACGAATCTACGTTTCCTTTCGGTCGGTTTCTGAGTGGCCGGGTCGATATCTTTCGCAATATCTTGGATGATTTCGACTTCGGCAAGGTTCAGTTCGTCGAGGACTTTAATAAGAACTTCATATTTTGTTTTGGTTTGCATCTTCAAAAAAGTAATAAGCTGATTCTTTTTCGAAGGGAGCAAGTTTTGGGTTTTAGCAACAACTTTAATCTTATCGAATTCGATGGGAAGGGGTGCTTCCTGTCCTAATTGATAAAATGTTTTTCCGTCATCTCTGACGAATATCGTGAAAAGAAGTGATTCTTTCACTTTGACGTCAGCAAAAGATTCCGGGGGAATCTTCATTTCCATCATCTGAGGTTTCATCATGGTCGTTGTGAACATGAAGAACGTCAGAAGAAGGAAAGTAATATCCACGAGCGGAGTCATATCTAGCGCAAAGCCTATTCTTTTCTTTTTCTTCCTATGGGAGTGTTTGCCTCTTTTAGCTCTTTCGGGGACAGACAGTCCACCACCGCCACCAGCCATAAGTTACTCCTTAAAATTATCTTATTTAATTCATTATTTGTCAATTTATCGGAGCTGATTATTCAGCGCCTTTTCTCGGCTCGGTTACGTAATTGAACGTAAAAGCTTTATTCTTTCTCATGATGTTCATTGCTTTCCAGATAGTCTCGAAATTGACTTTCTTATCGGCATCGATCGCGAACCTTGTGTTTTTGTTCACGCCGCGAGTGGCCATAATCAGTTTCCCGAGAGTTATTGTATCGACTTGGATAAGCGAAGCGTTTTTGTCGCCAAGGGCTTTCTGCACCTCGGGGACGGCACTCCAGACCTGTGCTTTGTCGTTCTGGTTGGCAAGTCCGAACAGAATAACTGTATCTTTGTTTGGGCTGTTTTCGTCGATAGCAACTTTGACGATTGCCAGGTCTTTTTCGGGCAATTTAGTTGTATCGGGCGTTGCATAAGGCCTTTCGATGTTATATTTCTGTTCGTTTTCAGCCTCGGATTTGAATTTCGCCGTGAACATGAGGAACGTCAAGAGAAGGAACGTGATATCGACGAGCGGCGTCATATCGACGACGAACGCCATCCTTTTTTTCTTTACTTTTGGCACTGTTGCCTCCTCATTAATTATTATTTATTCAGGCGAACTTTGAAAATCTGAGTTACGTTAAGAATAGCTTCATCGATCATATAGACGTAGTTATCAACTTTCGTCGAGAAGAAGTTGAAGCAAACGATCGAGAGGATAGCGCCAATAAGGCCGCCGGCTGTGTTGTAAAGAGCTTCGGAGATACCGATAGCCAGCGATGTGGCATCGACTGTACCGGCTTCGCCCATGGCGGCAAATGCGCGGATCATACCGACGGTCGTTCCAAGAAGTCCGAACATAGTGGAGATCGAAGCGACTGTCGAGAGGATAACGAGGTTTTTCTCCAGAAGAGGTGTCTCGAGGTTTGTTGCCTCGTCGATTGCTCTTTGGACCTCTGTCATTGTTTTTTCCTTATCGAAGTCAGGATCCTTTTCGGTCTGTTGGAACCGCTCGATGGCAGCTCGCATAATGTTTGCCAAACTGCCTCGCTGCTTGTTGCACTCGGCCAGGGCATCATTATACGCTCCTTTCGCAAGGTGTTCCATGACTTTTTTAAGGTAAGCTGCAATATCGCCTTTGCCTTTTGCTTTGTTGATCGAGAGAGTACGCTCTGTTACGAATGTAATTGACACGATGATCAAGCACATCAATATAGCAACGATAGGTCCGCCTGTGTAGATCATAGCAACGACGTTACCTGATTTGGGTTTTTTCTTTTCGGCGTCTTGGAAATTGCTGGGATTTCCAAAGTAGAACTGGTAGATTGCGAATGCCATGACGAAAGCGATCGCGATTACGATTACAT
>CAZSWR010000016.1:0-46854 GCA_964610885.1 uncultured Hyphomicrobiales bacterium
TAATCAAAGGGCGGGTTCGGAACCAGCCCCTACACATCTTCTCAAGTTGAAAGGAGCAAGTTCCAAGTAGAAGATTGTACTGTATTATACATTCTCTTGCTTGCTACTTGTACCTTTTTCCTTGCAACTATATTTAGCTAATCATCACATCAGCTAATCAGCTCATCATCACATCAGCTAATCAGCTCATCATCACATCAGCTAATCAGCTCATCATCACATCAGCTAATCATCTGGTGCTTAGTACTCTTCGAGCGGGATGAAATTGTAGCCTGTTTCCTGATTGCCACCAAAGACCAGAGTGTAGTATTTGCCGACGTTCAGCTGCATCGAGCCACTCTTGGCGAATACTTTGCTCTCAGTGGGCGAGGTGAAGTAATAGGCATTCTTCATGTCCCGATAGTCAAAGACCCACTGGCTGAAAGTACCGAATTGCAACCCGGCCTCGATGATGTTGCACTTCAGGCAGCCATCGCGGACATCGACCACCGGAGCTTCGCGCGAAACGTTCAGGAAGCGGCGGTAAACATTCCGCAAATCGGTTACGGGCGGGTCCAAGGTGAAGGAAAGCAGTTCTTGGTTGGCCGCATTGCCTGTGCTGATCATCAATAGCCGCTTGCCCAGCTCGACGTTCACCGAATAGGGGTTATCGTTCACCATCACTGTCATTGGTCCGGCGGGGACCGCCGTGGCGAGCGAAACCATGTAATTTGTCCGAATTTCGCCCAGCGTATTGCCAATTGAAACTTTATTGAAGAAAGGCCCGGGCATGAAATTGATGAACTGCGCGAAAACGGCCTTGTCCATCATCGGGATCAATCCTGCCGACTCATTCTCTTCGATCAGGTAGAGCCGGTCCTCGCCGTCGATATTTATAAAAATCAATAGATATTTTCCGCCTGCATTGACCGAGCTTAGGGCGCAAGTGATGAAATGCGCAGGCTGAGTTTTCGTGAATACGAACACAGGTAGTATTCCCGGGAAAACGTTTACAGTCGAAAACTCCACGGCCTTCGCTGTATCGCTTGCCAGCACGATTCCGGTTTCGTAGCCGGACGAATCCTTAGTCGTTATTTTTGTTGGATTCAGTCGAGCGCCCAAGGATATTGTATAGCTTGGTTGGTTGTAGTTCAGGTTCACCACTTTGATGCTGGCCATGCCGGACGTAGGTTCTTCGATTGGCGAAACGAGCAGAGATTTGAACCCGGTTGCCGATTGTGGAGACGGGAAGGAAAGCAGATGGTAGCGCACGGCCACTTGGAGCATCGAACTGATCGAATCGGCCACAGCACCATTGACGTTGGTCGAAATTGTGTCGGGCAGTTCGGATCCGCAGGCGCCGAGTGGCTTGAAAGTGCCAATCGACCGCGGGGCGAGCGAAGTCGTAATCGATTCGTCCTGCTTGTGGGCGACCAGTTCCCCATTAGTGAAATTGATCGGTTTAATTTCTGTTTCGCGTTTTTCGGATACGGGCAACACTTGGAGCGCTGTTTCTGTGGAATCGAAATGGTTCATCAACATCAGCTCTTCTTGGCCGTTGCTCGATCGGGAAATCACGATTGTGTATTGAACGGCCGAGTCGAGTTTCATTTTATATAGATTGACAATTTCCCTGTTTTCCTGGCGGATGCGAACCAGCGAGACAGCAATATTTCCGGCTGTGTAGAGATTTCCGCCACCGGTACCGCGGTAAAGCACGTTCGAGGCGATTGCCGCACCGTTGGGGCATCCGAGAGTAATAGTATATTTCACAGTCGTATCGGGGAAGGCGTTGACTACGTTCAAATATGCCTTGCGCTCGCGAATCACCTCGCCGAGGACGGGGGCAATGGCAATAATCGTATCGACGACCCGCGCCTTCGGGGCCAAATCGGGGGTGGGAAGCGCCAAATATGTATATCTGGCATATCGAGAAAACTTGGATTTGTTCGTGTTCGTGAATTCTTCCGTGCCCTGTTTCTGCACTCCGACGAAACCGGAATCGGCCTCGGGCGCAATGCTTTTCGAGACAGTGCCGTATTGCACTTCCGGCGATAATTTCTTGCCCGTTAGCGAAAGGGAGCGCTGGCCATAGTCCCCTGCCAGATTTATCATGCGTATGCGAACCGTGTTCCAAACCGCCGGCGGATTAACCAAGTCGGGATTCTCTTTGATACAACCGGACAACAAAACAATAGAAAATATTGCTAAGCAAGCAATTGAAAAGTTTAGTCTCGACATGATAACCTTAGCGCAAATTTATAAAACTAACAGGTATATTTTTTATATAAACCTCCAAAGATTCAATATTAACAAATTTCCTCGAAAAATACAAGGACACTGTTTCTTTATAGTAATTCAAATGCTTCCACCGAAGGAACCAAAAGCGCCTATTCCGAGAATCGGAACTGGCAGAACTCCGAAACGTAAACCCAATATGAGCGGTCGCGGTCCAGCTTGCCTTGGCTCAGAGTGTTGATGCCGAGCGAAGGCACGTAAATGCCGCCTTTGTCGTCTTTGACGGCCACTAATTTCCCGCCAAGCGCTGCGAAAGCAACCGATGGAAGCCGCGAATCCGACGGAAGGTACGGAACCAAATTCCAACCCGGCTGCAAATCGAATTTTACCGATTCGGTTATCAATTCGTAGCCGTTGGCCGTGAGCGTGTCGCGGCGGGACGAATGGATGATGAATCCATCTGTCGGCTTGGCTATGAAATCCGTCGTGGGTCCGAATGTTTCCCCTGCCGATGTCCTTACCATCTTGTAAGACGGCACGCCCGCGAACATCTGGCGGAAGTGATTGTCCGACGGCACAATTGGCACGGCAAACATATTCCAAGCCGAATCCAAAATAATCGTGCGCGATACATTTTTCCGCATCTGCATTCCGTTGCCAAACGTTGCGACCCACATTTCCTTGCTGTCCGATGGATTGAAGAAAACGCGCTCGGGGTGCATGAACGGAAAATCAAGAACTCGAGCGAAAGTCGGGGTTGTGGCCGATATGTTGTTCGAAACCCAAAGGCCATCGGCCTCGGTCGAAACGTATGCAGTATTGGAGTTCTCCGGATCGAACGTTATGGACGAGACCCTGTCGAGCGAGCAAATCTTCGCCCACGAGCCGCCGCGGTTCTGAGTGCGGTAGATGCCGCCCTTGCCGTTCGGAGCGCCGCCCCAACCGCTATAGACGCACACATACCATGTGTTTTGCTGCTGTCCGATGGGCGCGACCACCAAATCTTTAGTCCAATAGTACATGGAAGTATCCGAAACGTCTGTCCATTGCAAACTATTCGGATTGAAAACGAATACGCCCGAACTCGCGGTGAAGCCTCCTGTCGCGAGCCTTCGGCCTGAATACGTGCACACGACCGTGCCGTCGTTCAGCACGTTGATCGTGGCGGGATGGCCCTCGGTGCGGGTTGGCGACGTCAAGCGCATCCAAGTGGCGCCGGCTCCTGCGCTTGCATTGTTTGTGCGGTAGATGCCGCCGAGCGAATTCGAATAGTTTGCCACTGCGGCGTATAGCCTTTCGGAATTGGTCGGGTCGGTGGCCACCCAAACGACCGGCTTCGTCGTCAGCATCGAAACCCAAGTGGCGCCTGAATCCGTCGAACAAATGACGTGGCCGGAAGCGGAAGTCGCGTCGATGACAGCGTCCTGAAGCCTGGTGCTTTGGTACATGTCGTGGACGGACGATGTGGCCGCGAAGAGCATACCGTTCGTGTTGTGGCGCGCGATTCGGCAAGTTGTGTTTTGCAGCGGGCCGGAGTAATCGAAGCTCCATTTTTTGCCGCCGTCAGTCGAAAGAATTCCTTTGATATCGGAATAAGCCGCAAACATCCTTTGGCTGCCGATCCAAAATACTTGCCAGCAAGATGTATTCTCCAATCCGATGCCGCGATAGTCCTGTTTGGTGGGAGTTGCGGCTCCGGCCGGGTGCGTCGAATTCTGGTGAGTATAGCATTGCTGCCAGGTGGCGCCGCCGTCAGTCGAGGCGTGGACGAAGCCGAAATCGCTGATTGCAATCCTGTTCGGATCGAATTCGGAAACCGAGGCAGACATTACAACTTCTCCGTAGCTCCATTGGCTGTCGCCCGATTGGCCGGACCAACCGGTGCGGACGTTTTGGTTCGCCGCCGCAAGGAAAGTGTGCTGCCAAGAGCCGCCGCCGTCTGTGGTTTTCATCACGATCGGAGTTGCATTGCTGCTGGCGCCGGTCAGGTAGAAGATATCCTTGTTCGAGCGGGAGCAAAGGACGCGCGTAACGAAGTCGGAATTGATATTAATCCCGTTCGATTTGCTTATCCAGCCAGTGCTGCCGAAGTCCATCGAATAGACTCCACGGGCCAGCCCCCAATATTCCTCTTCGTACATTCCATTATAGAAAGCACTTTTCAGTGCGGTAAGGGCCATCAGCCTGACTTTGCCGTCGGTTTTCGCTCCGGCCATCGAGAGTATTGCCTGGCCGGCGGGTATGCCCTGCGAAGCGTCAACTACCCAAGTGGCACCGCCGTTGGTGGAGGCGAGCAATCCGTCGTTAGTTCCGATCAGGATCGTGCTGCCGTCGAAGAATGCCCCGGCCACCCATGCTCCGGCTCCATTGTCCGAGGCTGTGTGGATCGAAGTCCACGAAGCGCCGCCGTTCGTCGAGAAGTAAATATTGGCCCAGTACGAAAGAATCATCCGTTGGCTGTCGAAGTAATCGACCCAGAATCCATAGATTGTTTCATTTTCGAAGGGCAGATTGCCGAAAGCAGCCCATGTTTCCCCGCCGTCGGTTGTTTTGATTGGAATAATATTGTCATTTGCATAGTTCAGAGTATATCGCACGAGCGAATTGCGTGTGAATTGCACTTTGGATTTCCTGTTGCCGACCGCCTGCGTGGAATTTACGGCGGAATATGAGTAGCCGAAATCGCGAGTGCGGAAGAGTTCGCCCATGTCGCACGAGACGAAAAATTCATTTTCCGACTCTGGGTTAAGCGAAAGCCCAAACAAAGCGCCGCCGCCGCCGATTCCTCGGCTCTGCCATTTGCTGGCCGACCTCGAGTCCTGGCCGGACGTGTCGCGGCAGACAATGTAGTACGCTTGCGAACCAGTGATCGACGGCAGTGAGGCGTCCGATGCGGAGACAGTGAACGCAAAATTGCCCGACGAAGTTGGATTGCCGGAAATTGTGCCCGTCAGAGTATCCAAAGCGAGGCCAGAGGGCAATTGGCCGGCAGTAATTTTGTATCGGATGGGCATTGTAATTCCGCCGAGCGTGCGCAATTGAATCAAATAATCGCCACCGAGCCGCACGTGCGGTACGTCCTTGGTGCGGAAAGTGATGATCGACGGGTCGATCAGCGTCAGCATGAAAGTGTATTCGGCAATTTGTGGGATTGATTCATTGTCCGAAACCCGCACCCTTAGGGGAAAATCGCCTGTACGGGTTGAATTTCCCGAAAGGAGTCCGTTCGATTGGAGCGAATACCCCGAGGGCAATTCCGAATCGATTAGCGAAAATGTGTATGGCTGCACGCCTCCGGAAGCAATAAACTGATGCGAGTATTGAATATTCATCCTTCCGATTGGCAGCTCGGCTGTTCCGATGGCCAGCTGCGGAACCGTGTCGGTCTTGCTTGCCCGGTCGGTGTTGCCGTAGCATCCCAGATTGGCGCGGCCGCCGTTGGGCTGTGGTTCGTTAGCGAACGGCGCGAGCGGATCCGCTGCATCGATCGCGGGCGAGTTGAGCGTATCGAGCAACCAAACTCCCGTCAGTTGGTAGCGCCCGGCGCGAGATTTCAAATGGAAATTGTTGGCAGCTGTATCGGCAAAAAGGGGATTGGAATGAATAATCCCAACGCCCGAGACTGCGTCTGTCGTGGCCGAATACGCCACGTGTATCGTATCGAATTCGTTCGAGGTGTGGAAATCGCTCAATCCATCGGCTTTTGAATTGTTCCAAGCGATGGAGTTAGTGAAATGCGCGACTGCACGCCCGCTCAGGTACAGTGCGTTCCCGCCGTTGTATCCGGTGGAGCTGTTGCCCGAGATGGTACAGAAATCGATCTTGGCGGTCGAAAAAACGTTGTCCCAGCGGCCGGCCAAAGCGATTGCGGCGCCGCCGTCGTTCGTGCGATTTTTGATGATAAGGTTATGGTTCACCAGATAATTATGCCCCTCGGCCAAATAGAGCGCGCCGCCATACGAAGGGGCAAAGTTGCCGATGAAAGTATTGCCGGAGACTGTAGCAGAGTCCCAAAGCGAAATTGCGCCGCCATAGCCATAGCCCACGGACTCACCGCATGAATTGTATGTGAAGCGATTGTTACTTATCGTACCCTTTGCCATGAGGAAAAGCGCCCCGCCATAGTCGCTCGCCGATGAGTTGCTGTCGATGTCGTTGTTTTCTATAAAAAAGCTGCCAGAGGCGGCTATCGAACCAATGGCAGCGCCTCGGCCGGCGAAGTTATTGCGAATCACGTTGCCATTTATTCGGATATTGGCGCCCTGAAGCGCAATGGCACCTCCCACGAGTTCGTTGTCTTCCAGATTTCCATTGCCGTAGATAAAATTATTTGAGATGGTGATATTTGCCATTGTGGGCGGCCAGTCCGTATCGTCGAGCATAATGCCATGCAATCCGCCAGTGATGTAGAGGCCATCGTAGCACGAGCCGTTGCCGGCAATTATGCGAATAACGGGCTGATCCATGATTCCATAGAGAATCGTGCGAAACGTGGCGGGATTGCGCGACGAGAAGTCCCCGGGGATTTCATTGGCGTAGTTTGTGTTGGTGCCGCCAGCGAATCCGCCGAGCAGAACGATTCCCGGCACGTCGATCACTATTTCATCGTTATAGACGCCCTGGGCAATTCGGAGCGTATCGTTTGCCGAGGCTGCAAAAAGGGCGTTTTGGACTGTCGAGAATGGCGCCAGTGCCGAACCGTCTTCGTTGCCGGTCATATTGTTTTGGTCAACAAATATTGTGTTGGCGCTGGATTGTATTGCAATTCCGAAAAGCAGGAGTAATAATACAGAGGCCTTCGTTGCGAGTTTCATATTGATATATTCCTTATTTTCTATTCAAAATTGCAAAAAACTAACATATAAAATAATACCTTCGCACAAGAAAAAAAAGGGAAATATATCGAAGCCCGAATCAGTTCCTTTTTGCTTTGAAAAGTGTATGGAAAATATTAATTTGCGAGCAATTCAAAGCATAATTCTGTAGAATATGTTGAATAAATATTTATATTATATAGTAAAATGAACAAAAATCAGATCATTACCACATTTTTCGTGTTTGTGTCCATTCTTTTGCTTTTGCCGATACTTTCGTTTCCGCTCTCGCCGGACCTGTCGTGCTTCGTTATGGGCGGCAAAACCATCCTTTCGGGCGGCAGCCTGTACGTGGACTATATCGATTTGAAATCTCCGATTGTCTATTATTTCTTTGCCGGAGTGGTAGGAGTATTTGGCGACGCGCCATTCAACATACGTCTGTTCGATTTCGTTTGGCAATTATCGACAGCAATATCCATATTTTACTTTGCAAGGAAACTTAATAATACGAATTCCGCGAGGATGGCCGTATTATTGTATTGTGGTATCTACGCAATGATGGATTGGCCCAACCTGTTCGAATGCGAAACAATAATAGCACTGCCCCTTGTTTGGTCGATTGGCCTGTTTGCTTGCGAGCGGTCAATGCTGAAGCAATACATCGTGCCGGCATTTTTGTTGTCGTTCGTTATTGCATTCAAATATACTCTTGGGCTGATTTCATTTCCGTTTATCTATGTGACCCTATTCGACCGCGACAAGGCGATTGGGAGACGAATCCAAGAGGCAACTGTTTTTGCGCTCGTCCTGCTGTGCGGGTTCGCAGTGTTTCATTTCCCACTTTTGGACGGTAATATACGCTCGGGATACATGGAACTCGTCGGGTTCTTGGGTTGCTATGGCAGCTATCCGCAATCCGGTTGGTTCAATTTGGACTTCCTCATAAAAATTCTGTTTACTCCGAATGGCAGGATGGTTTCGGTAGGAATCGGCTTGTTGTTTGTCCTGAGCGCTGCGATCGTGATCCGAAAAAAGAAGGAGAAACCAGAACGAGAACTGATGACAATCCTTATTTCGATTTATGTATTGAACTTGATTACGATTATATTCGAGAAAAAGGGTTTCCCCTACCACTTTTTGCGAAATTTAGTGCCTCTGGTGCTGATCGTGCCAATCGGATTTGAATACTCTTTGGGGCGGCTGCGGCAATGGCGGAACGGAAGGAAACCCTTGGCCACTGCGTTTTGTGGGATCGCGATTGCTTTGGCGATTGCCGGGCCATTGGTGCCAATTTCGAGAAATCTTGTTATACTTCAAACCAAGATTACGGATTCCGAAAAGTATTTCGAAGCAATCACGGGTTTGAATCCAGACAAGCACGATTGGCTGTCGTTTCGGAAGATCATGGAAGTCATTGATTCCACAACCGGGCCGCATTCGAAAGTTATAAATCTTTCAATAAACGAACTACCGTTGGTCATCCAAGGCGGATACGAGCGGACTTCTTCGTTCGCCCATTCCTATATCTACGAGGGAGGATGCTTCAATGCTTCGTATTTGGCCAAAGCCGCCCAGGACTACAAAAGAGCGGATTGGATCGTGGCGCGGGACAATGATAACCTGTTAATGGTAACGGGCAAACCGCTCTCCACGTATGGTACGATTGTCGCAGATCCCGAACTGGCAGCAATTTTGGACAGTTGCTTTGCAATCTATACAGAAATCGAAGGCTGCAAATTGCTTATTAACCGGGAAAAGCTGCACAGCCTGCGTTAGCTTTCCGCCAACCGTTTACGCATCATTATCAAAGCCAAAGGATTGTTTTCCTTGTCCAGCCTTTTCTCGATGAAATAAGGCAAATATCCCAATTTATGATAGAGTAGCAATCCGTTGGTATTGTGATTGAAGCATGAAATATGGGTTTCCTTTGCGCCGTAGTTGATTCTTGCAAGTTCTTCCATAACATTTATTAAATAGTGTCCAATTCCCAATCCACGGAAAACAGGATTCACGACCACATTTCCAATTGAGCAATGCTCGCCCGGGACAACTTCGTAAAAATTTGCGAACGCAGCCACTTCGCCGTTATGCGTAATCACTGTCGAATGAAATCGTTTGCTCGCGGCTTCCGCTAATTGGCCTTCCGTGAGTGGATAGTTTGCTTTGGGAAACATGAAAAACAATTCGTCTTCCGACTGTGGGAAATTTGCGATAATATGCATATCGCTTTGTTCGGCAGGCCTGTGTTTGATACTCGGTTCCATATGCTATTGAACTAATTTGAAAAATTCAAGCATCGTTATCAATTCTCTGAAATATTAACGATACGATAATGTTTATAGACGAAACACATCCAAAGTCAGCGTAAGTGTTCGTATTGTTCGTCCAAATCGCAAAAATTCCATTTATTTCATCGTGTGAAAAATTGCATTTGGAACCTAAGTTATTATTAAGTATATTTATACCGATTGCTTCGGCAAGCAATCTTTGCTCTTTTCGCGGCACTCGCTCCCCGGCGCAATGAATCCATTCCGCCATCGTTTCGTAACTTTGCTGCCCAGCAGACTCCCAAGAGGGCAGCCGACTCTCACACATACGTTCTCCACCCAAGCTAATAATTTTCTATAATATTATTCAATAGGCGGAAAATGATCAAATCCCCAAAAACAATCGGACTAATCGGCGGCATAGGCCCCGAATCGACAGTGGACTATTATCGTTTAATCATCAAGGGCTACCGAAAAGTTTTGCAAACCGAGAGCTATCCTCAGGTGCTGATCAATAGCATCGACATGACCGAGATGATGGAATTTATCAATGCAAACAACCACGACGGGTTGGCCGGCATGTTTCGCAAGGAGCTGGACAAACTCGCGCGTGCAGGCGCAGACCTGGCCGTTATCGCAGCAAACACGCCGCACATCGCTTTCGACAGCATTCGCAAAGATTCGCCCATCGAATTGCTCAGCATCGTGGAGGAAACTCGGAAACGCGCCCAAAAGCTCGGACTGGCCCGCTTGGGGCTGATCGGCACGAAATTCACAATGCAAGAGGGCTTCTACCAGAAAGAATTCGACAAACACGGCATACAAATCTTTACTCCCGACGCCAAAGACCAGGACTATATCCACGAGATATACTTCAAGGAATTGGTCCGCGGCATCTTCAACGACAAAACAATCAAACGCCTGATTTCGATCGCCGAAGACTTGATCTCCAAATACAAGATCGACGGCTTGATTCTGGGCGGAACTGAATTGCCGCTGGTATTGTCAGAAAATGATTTCGACGATATCCACATACTGAACTCCACCGAAATTCATGTTTACAGCATTATTGAAAGTTTACTCTGATTTTTTCAAATATTTTGAAACAATGACATACAGATGTCAGTATTACACTTGTATCTTGCATCATGTTTATTTGAATTTTGGAGAAAATGTATGACCACACTTGAATTTTTCATCAAAGAGCTTAACTTGGAAGCTCAATCCACACGTAAAATACTCGAATGCGTTCCCGACGGCAAAAACGATTGGGCGCCCCACGCCAAAAGCATGCCGCTAATGAGGCTGGCTGTGCACGTGGCCGAGCTTCCGTCTTGGTTCGGAACTATTCTGAACACCAAAGAACTGGATTTTGACCATCACGAATACAAGCCGGAACCTATTCAAAACAAAAAAGAATTGCTCGAATACTTCGACAAAACCATCGAAAAAGCTAAAGAAATTCTCTTGGCTACCAAAGAGGAAACACTTAACGAAAGATGGATGCTGCGGAAAGGTGATCTCATTTACGTCGATGCAAACAAAGATGAGTTCCTTCGTACTTCGTTCAACCACCTTGTGCACCACCGCGCCCAGCTCGGCGTCTATCTGCGCTTGCTCGATATTCCGATCCCCGGATGCTACGGCCCCAGCGCTGACGAGAAGTATTAATAATACCTGAAACATAGCATTGTCAAGGCTTTCTTGGTTGAATGATCGATTATTATAAAAGGAAAAATGGATTTCGGTTCATCTTTCCTTTTTTTGTGGTTCAATAAAGAATTGTGGAATCAATAGTGTTTTGTGTTGGTATAGCCATTAGATAGAATGGTCTTGAACCTTGTACGGGTTCAAAATTTGTAAGGGTTCAAAATTTTGAACCCCTACTTTCTGGCTGCGCCCATCCTTTGGTCCTATTGTGGAGTGGTTGGAGTGAGAGTCATCGGATGAGTATTTGATATAATTACAGAACCTAATACATCTCCTCCCATCGCCCCGCTGGCAGTGCTTGCCGGCAATCGCGTAACGTTCCGATTACAAGTTTTCACAATTTCACAATTCTCTTGCTTTTGCAATAATTAATACCTAAATTATAAGTATTGAAAATAACATCGCCTACAGGTTTTATATAATACGGTGAGCTTGTGAAGACTGCAATAAATATACTCTGTTTTTTTGTTTGGCTCGGAATTGCTAATTGCTTGGCACAGACTGTGCCGGCTTGGCGCGCTTCGGGGGCGCTCCCCGAGGCCGTTTCGGGGCATCAATCCGTCTCGCTGCCCGATGGCAACGCGCTTATTGTCGGCGGTATCGACGCCTCCGGCGCTGCTTCCTCCGCTTGCGTGATCTACGACGCCTCCACTGGCATGGCCATGCCTGTTAGCTCGCTGGCCGAGCCTCGCGGCTATTTCTGTTTGGTGGCGGTTCCCACGTCGGCCACGTCCGTCAGGATATTTGCAATCGGAGGCTATACGGGCCAATCGGGTTCGTTCACCACTCTCTCCTCGGTCGAATACATGGACTACGCCTCAGGAGCCGCCTCGCTACAGTGGAAACGCGGCGGAACCCTTGCCGCCGGGCGCGCAGATGCCCGCGCAGCAATGCCCAACCCAACGCAAATCATCGTTACCGGCGGCTACACACAGTCCGGCGGCGCGATTCGCACGGGCACAATCCTTTCCTCGTGCGAGGGCATCAACGCCTCTACGGGGTTGGTCTTTGGAGTGCCGAGCATGAATTCGGCCCGAGCGGGGCACCTCGCTTGCGCCTTCCGCGATGAAAACGGCGGCATTTCGCTGATGGCTTCCGGCGGCGAGTTCCCGGAAAACGCTTCGACTGAAATCTTCACAAACGGCTCGTGGACGCTCTTTGCCAATCCGCCCAAAGCATTCAGGCGCTTCGCCTCGGGCTTCGGCGATTGCTACGGCACGGCGCGTGTGTTCGGTGGGTTCGGCCCGGCCAGCGCTGCCCCGCAAATCACTTGCGAATGGTACGACGTAAAGGCCGGCTGGAAATACTCGCCAAACATGAATACGCCCCGCGGGTCTGCACCGGTCGTCCAACTCGCCTCCATTCGCGATACGCTCGCTGCCTATATGGTGGCCGGCGGCGCCACGCCGGCAGGAACCACTGCCGAATGCGAATACTATACAATTCCAACCAAAACAAATCCCGCGGGCACTTGGATCAAGCTCCAACCCATGCAAACCGCCGCCTCGGACCGCACACTGAACATACTTGGAACGAATCTGCCGATGGCCACGGGCGGCTTGGCCTCATCCGGCGCCGCTTCGGACGGGATTGAGATATTCCAACCGCTCCGCGCAAACGATGCTCCATTCGGCCCCGAGGAAATTGGACGCATTTCGGACAGCATCCTCATCACGATCCGAAACGAATGGGTGCTGCCCGTTACGGTAACGAATTTCAGGATTGACAAATCGGCCGAATTCTTCTTCACGGGCGACACATCAAAATTCACACTGGCTCCGGGCGCATCTCGGCGGGTTTTCGTCCGCTTCGTGCCGAACGACGTCGGTGCGCGTTCGTCGCGCCTGCTTTTCAATGTGGGCGGCGTCGTTGATTCGGTTCGTCTGAGCGGCACGGGAATAATCTCGAAAATCGTGCTTCAAACCAAAAATCTTTCTTTCGGCAATGTTTACCTCGGTTCGGATTCGCTGATTTGCTTCCCGGCAATAAAGAACACCGGAACCGATACCACATACATCGATTCAATCTCCGTGGCGCCCGTGGCCGATTTCAAAATTGTCTCGCCATTGGGCCGTTGCACTCTCGCGCCGGATTCTGTAATCACAGTTTGCGCGCGTTTCGCCCCGACCAAACGCGGCCAAGCATTCGCCACGGCGAGCCTGAACATCGGGACTCGCCGCTTCCCCTGCGCGCTCGATGGCACGGGCGTGCTCAAGTACATCAAAGCATATTCCACCGGAGCTTGCGACACGGTCAGCCTCGAGCCAAATAAAGTGTATCATGCGCTGCTCACGCTCAGGAATCCCGGCGACAGCGCGGTTTCGGTCTCGAGCTTCGCATTTACGGGGGCGAATTCCGCATTGTTCTCCATCCCAATGGCCACGCCTTTCTCCATTCCACCGGGCGGGAACCAAGAAGTTATCGTGAACTTCGCACCGCTGACCGAGGGCGAATACAAAACATCCGTCAGCGCGGCAAACGACGGCGCCAAGGACTCGATTGCCTCGGCAGCTGTGTGTTTCGTAGTGCGCTCGCGCTCGGTTTCGTTCATGTCCGGCTCGGTTACGCTCGGCGAAATCTGCTCGGGCGACACTGCTCGGCAAATGGCCTATATACAAAACCCCAGCAGCTACGACACGATCCGAATCGATTCGATCACCGTTTCGCCCCAATCAACCGACTTATCGTTCACTCAATACAAAGACACATTGCTCGCCCCGAAAGCCATTATTCCGCTGAATATTGTCTTTTCGTCCGATGCGGTGGGGCCGCGGAGTTATTCGCTTGTCTGCCATACTTCGTACGGGCCGGCGTCAAACACAATTGCGGCAAGCGTCTTGCCCGCTCTCGGGCTTGGCTTCGAGAAATCGAGTTATGAAGCCGCTCTGGCGGATAAATGGTCGGCGAAACTCGTTACAACCGCCGCAATTCCCGCGGAGCCTGTCCGGGCAGCGCATTTGCTGCTCGCCTACGATGCCAGCCTGTTGCACTTTATCGGGATCGTGCCGTCCACAGCGAACCCATTGGACATGGCGAAAACCACCATCGTTGACGCATCGAGGAACTCAAAGCTGCTCAATCTTTACTGGCAAAACGATTTAGTGACATCGGCGGATGTGCTGTCCTTCGAGTTTGAAACGCTGTTGGCGGGCACGAACAAATCTGAAATAAGGATCGCCAAGGCAGACTCAAACCTATTCTGCTTCGAGAGCGCCGATGCCTTTTTCCAAGTGGACGAATCCTGCTCGGGCCGCACCAAGCTCGTGGTTCCGTCCGGCGTCGTCGTGGCGGTTTCGGCCGAGGGCGGCTCAATCGAGGCTATTATCGACTCGAAGTCGGAAATCGGCTCCGTACGCCACGAAATTGTTGATTTGCTGGGCAGGACGGCCTATTCCTCCGGCGAAACTGTAATCCCGGCGGGCACTTCCCGCGTGGCGATCGAAACGAGCGGCTTGCTTCCGGCCGGTGTCTATTGCTATAGAATTATTTCCAACGGAAAAGCAATTATCACGAAAATGCTTCCAATTGTAAATTAAAAATAAAAATATATTAGAGCCATTTATGAGATTTAAAAGATACTTAACAGCTATACTGCTCGGATGCTCGCTGGCGATGGCCTCGAGCGCCCAAGCGCAATTGAATACTGACAATATCTACGTCGGGCTGTTTGGCGGAGCCGGAGTCAATTTCCACACCGGCACTTTCGACACTCGGGACGGGTTGATTTCCTGCGGCTACTTCAACGATGCCAGCTCTCTCAGGTGGCTGGCCGGCAACTATTTGGAAATCCCATATTCCGACAAGTGGATGTTCTCGCTTCGATTGTTCTACCAGCGTATGGGCGCCGAATTCACGACCCCTACGGCGAACCCGCCCAAGGTTAGCCTCGGCGACGGCACTTTGGTTACGGCCAACACAGACCAAGTCCTCGACACCCGGCTCGACTACCTGAACCTGGCGCTCGTGGGCAAGTATTTCTTCTACAAGAAATGGTACGCCGCCATAGGACCATGCCTTGGCTATGCTGTCCGGGCTGATTTCACACAAAAAGAGAAAATCATTTCTCCCGCAGGATTGAAATTCATTACAGGAGAGAGCGAACGAACGATTCTGGAGGGCGATTTCGACAATAGCGCCGCCGGAACCAGCGTTGGGTTGCGATTCTCTGCATTGGCCGCACTCGGAGTGGATTGCCCTGTCGGCGACCGATTCGTGGTGAACCCAGAAGTATCGTATAACTTGGCCATAACGAAAGCAATGACGCCATCGGATTGGCGCGTGAATGCATTGAACTTCACGATTGGCTTGAAATTCCTCATCGGGACGCAGCACGAGACTATTACAATCAAAGAAAAAGAACCCGTTAATGATAAACCCGCCGAGGTCATTAAACCCGTGAAACCATTGCTGCCGGTGGCTTCGATTGCCGCGAGGAACCTGATGCCCAACGGCGCGCTTGCCGATTTTGCGGAAATCACAGTTTCGGACGAGATGACGAAATTCGTCCTGCCGCTGCTGCCATACGTTTTCTTTGCTCCCAATTCCGGCAAGATACCCGAAAGGTACGAATCGATTCGTTCGGGCGAAACCGGAGACTTCTCCGAGAACAACTTTCGCGAACCGATGAACCTCTACCACAACTTGCTCAATATCGTCGGCAAGAGGATGAACGAATACCCCGATGCAAAAATTACCGTTACGGGCTGCTTGGAACCATTGGAAGATACAGTTGCTCCGGGCAAGCTGGCCCAATCGAGGGCATTAGCGGTGAAGGAATATTTAACTCAGGTCTGGCGCATCGCCTCCGATAGGATTAGCATCGTGGAGGGGAAAGTGCCGCAAGTGGCATCGAACCGCAACGCCGCAGACGGCCGCGAGGAGAACCGCCGCGCTGAAATCACTTCGACAGACGAGCGGATTCTGGCTCCTGTCAAGGGCAATTTGGTTTCGACCACATTGATACCCGAATCGATTTCTATTGCGGCCAAGGTGCAATACCCAGAAGCGGCCCAATCGTGGAGCTTGGCAGTCAAAGATGCCGACGGCGCCGAACTATTCGCCCGCTCCGGCAGCAATGCGCCCGACACAGCGCCCATACTTTGGAATCCGAACAAAACGGAGATCGGGAAAATCGCGAGGAACATAAACAAACGCAAAAACTTGACGGCTCAGTTCTCTGTCGCCTCAACTGCCGGGGACGTGGAACCGGCAGCCGCCGGCATACCAGTCCGCTACACTGTCAGCTCGAAACTATTGGACGGGACAGTCGTCAGCGATACAATCGTGGAGCGCTATATGCTGCTGTTCTTCGATTTCGACAAACCCACGATCAGCAAATTCAACGAAAACACCATGTCCATTATTCGTAGCCGAATCAAAACCAATTCGGCTGTGGCCGTGAAAGGCTTCACAGACCGGATGGGACCGGAGCAACACAATATGTCGCTTTCGACCCAACGCGCCGAAACGGTTTTCAATTCGATTCGCGAAAGGATCATCCCCGAGAAAATGACCAAAGCCGGCCTCGGCGCGAAGCTGATTTATGACAACGAACTGCCCGAAGGCCGTATGTACAATCGCACGGTGGTCGTCGAAATTTTTACGCCGATAGACAGCTATTAGGCTTCCGGCCCTTGCCCGGAGGCAAGATGTTATTGGTTTGAAGCAATTTGTTCATTAAAATTTGACATTTTTGCTATACCCTCATCCCCGGCCCTTCTCCCGTCGGGAGAAGGGAGTAAGAAAACGTGTTTTTTTAGAACTCCCTCGTCGCCCTTTGGGAGAAAGGGATATAGGGATTGAGGGTTTCTTGCGCACATTCTTGGGATAAAGCAAATAGCTACTAAACAAGGGAAAATTGGAAACGGTATCTGATTTCCTTTTAGTTGAAAACAAAAGAGATTCGAAATGAATAAGAATAGAAAAAATAGAAAGTTCCTCCGTCCGGCCCTCGCATTGTGGGTTGCGTTCATTGCCATATCGGCCAGCGCATTTGGCCAGTTGGAACTTGTGGATATGGTTCGCCCATACAAATTCACCGCCGGAATACTCGAAAACGGGCATTTCTATATAACGACAAAGTACATTGGCGACACGACAAAGCAGCTGATCTACGTCGGGCAAAAGGATCCGATTCTGCCGCCGAACTACACTTCGCACGTGCACATCAGGGTGGACGACCGAGTCTTCCAGATGCCGTTCGAGGACAATCCGACCACCAAAATGCCGCCGCCGGAAAACGTGCTGATCATCGAAGAGCTGTTCCGGGACACGCTCGAGCAGCTTCCGCGAGTTTGTGCGCGACTGCTGGCGATCGACCCGGCGACGAACGATTCGCTGCACTTCGTCTTTTCGCTGATGCCCATCAAGAAGGCCGAGGGCGGATTCGTCCGCTTGGGTGTCGAGTTTGGTGGTTCGAAGCAATCTCACAAATTGGGCGTGCTGATGGAGATCGACACCAAGATCGGCAACAACGACAAAGCGCCCATCGTAACTTCGCTCGGGCACTACACCACAGAGCATGAATTCACCGCCTCGACGAATCCGCGAATGCCTGATTTCTGGTTGGCGCTCGAGGGCACACCGGCCAATCCACAGCTGACGGCTCGCGGCAACTTGCGAGCCGAAGGCCTGATAACGCCTGATTATTTCCTTATCGGCAATTGGAAAGACTTTTCGTCCGGCTCGATTGTGGGCCTTAACGGATTCCTCTGGAAAGACCGCCCGGCGCAGACCACACTGCCCTACGACGACAGCGCAGTTCTATTGGTATGGGACGAGAAATTTATCGGCGCAAATACGCGGCAGTTCCTGGCAAAGACCGAGATCGGCATTGTCGATTCGCTCAAAGTGGTCGATGCGGGGAACACGCACAGCTCCTCGGGCTCCAGTTCTGGCTTGGGCTTCGGCATATTCTATTCGCGCGGTAGCGGCTGTTCGGCCTTCGATACCGAATTGCAACAGAATTGCGCCGATCCGGCCTACCATGTTTACGCGCCCGATTCGTTGGAAATGGTTTTTATTCTGTCTAATACATCGAAAAACCTCTATCGCGGCGTACGCTTGCAGACCGGGCCGATGCCCGCCGGGCTTCGAGTGCAACAATCGCCGAAGCCGGTCGTGCCAAACGATCTGGCCGAGGGCACCACGGCAGTCGGGACTCTGACTTTCTACGCCGATCCGCGGCTCGACGATGCCAGCCTTTCCGTTCCGGTTTATATGTTGAACAGTTTCAACGACACATTGGCATTCGACGAAGTCTGTATATTTGTCCCGGGCATAGCCGCCCACGATTCGCTCGTGGACCTCGATTTCGAGCTTTCCTGCCCCAGCACGGCCGATACGATGATGGTTCCGCTTTTCCTCAAGGGACTCCGCTGCCGGGACATCGATACGATATTTATTTCCGGGAACCTGCCGGACAGGAACTGTTTCAGTTTGGTGAAACCAATTCCCAAATCGATTCCGGCGGACGGGTTCGTGCCTGTCTATGTCCGTTTCCAAGCGCAAGGGCTGGCCACCTACACGGCCAATCTTACGGCGAGGATCATCGATTACGACGGGTTCGCAGGTGGGGACACCATCCGGCCCGGATACACATCGAAGCTAAGCGGCACGGGCAAGGACGAAGAGTTCCTTCTCGCGAATAAATCAGATACGCTCAATTTCCACCGCGTTTGCATCGGCGACACGACATTCTGGGAATGGCCGATTAGGAACGTGGGCGGTTGCGACGTCGTTATCGAAGATTATCAATTCATTCACAACCTGCACAATAGCTTCAGCCTGCGGAACGATTTCGATTTTCCGATTTCAATTCCGAAAAACGACAACGGCTCGATTGGTAAGGCAGTCGTCCGGTTCGCGCCACGCGCGGCCGGATGGGACACCACATTGTTGGTCGTCAGAAGTATTTCCGCGCCGATTCGCGATACGCTCGTCATCATCGGCTACGGCGACCAGCCGGCAATTGCCACACCGAACAAGTTCGTCGATTTCGATACTATCTGCCCGAACCAAGAGCTAACCCTTCCGGCGGAAGTGCTGAACCAGACGGCCTGCGTCGCCGATGTGGATTCCGTTTGGACCAATCTTTCGGATTTCTCGGCCTCGCCCACGCGATTCTCGATTCTGCCCGAAAGCGATTTTTCAATCAATTTGCAGGCAAACACAGCTGTCGAAGGCGTCTATAACGGGAAACTATTCATTAAAACTAAGACTGCGGTCGATTCAACTGTCCTGTTCCGAGCGGTTGTGGCATCGCGTGCCCTCGAAACGATTGCCAACGAGGACTATGGCGACGTACGCTACGGCAAATCCAAGCAAAACACGTTCACAGTTCGATCGGTTGGATCGGCGGGCGTCGTCTTGGACGCGATAGAGATTCGCGGTTTGAACCCAGCCGATTATGTGATAACGCTCCCGGCCGGCGTGACCTTCCCGCTGTATTTGACACCAACGGCCGAACTGACTTTCGGTGTGGAGTTCCGCCCGACAGATTTGGAGCAACGCCGCGCGAATATATACTACCGCATGGCCGCGGGCAAATGCTGCGCGGAACCCGCCCAGACGGAACTTCGCGGCCGGGGCTACCGCCCGATAGTCGATCTGGCAAACAATTCGTACCACCTCGGCACGCTCTGCCTGGGCGAGGGCACGACGAGGAACATCACAATTCGCAACTCAGGCAATGGCCCGCTACAAATCACGGGCTATAAAACTATCGCCGGCAGCGGTTTCGCGTTGGCAAACATATTCCCGGTAACAATCGATTCGAGCGCTACGATTAGCCTGCCCGTTTCGTTCACACCGAAGGAACCGGGAGATTTCTCCCTATCGGTCTTTTTCGAGTCGGACGGTGATTTCCTCGTGAAGGACACGCTGCTGTATCTTGCGGGCCGTGGAGACGTCTGCGCGGTCATCTCGGTGGATTCCACAGCGGGCGAGTTGGGCCAGCAAGTGCTCATTCCCGTCAGGATCCGCCCCAAGAGCGGACTGGGCATCACGACAAGCGAATTATTGGCGGCCATGAACAGCTCGGGCAAAACGGATATGGAACTATCCGTCGGGCACGACAGGAAAATGCTTAGGTTCGCACCCAGCATCGTCTCGGGTGCCGCCTCGGGTGCCGGAACGGCCACGCAACACGCAGACAGCGTCGTGGTTGCCACTCCTGCACTATCCGCACTCTCAGCAAGCGACACCCTGGCACTGCTGCGAGCCGAAGCTTTGCTTGGCGACGATTTCCGCACGATGCTAGCGCTTCGCGTGAGTGGGTTCGCTTCCGGGTATTCGCAGATTCAGACGGAAAACGGAGATTTCCTCGAATTCGGCTGCTCTTTGGAGAATCGATTCATGGACGCTTCCGGTGTGGTTTTGAATATCATTCACAACCCCACGGCCGAAGCTGTAACAATTGAATTCTACAAAAAATGCAATTCCGCACTCATCAAACTCTACGACAGCCGCGGAGCATTGGTGCAGACAAAGCGTTTGGGCGAAATCGAGAAAGGCCAGAAATCAGAGCTTCAGACGGACGGATTGCCGCAAGGAGTCTATTTCGTCAATGTGTCCGCCGGCCAAACATCGGCCAGCACCAAGATTTTGATAGTAAGGTAGAGGGGAGCAAGGAGTCTGTTGAAATGGTACAAAATTTGTAACAATGGGTTTCAACCCATTGCATTCATAGCAGTAACTTATTGAAAATTCGACAAATCCCCCAACCCTGCTTTGGAAAAGGGGGCTAAAAGGAAAAACTGTGTAAAGCACTGACAATATTAATGATAGCTCTTTGATCGAAGGGGCTGTCTCAAAAGCCGGAGAAACTGATTTATTGTCATGTTGAACGAAGTGAAACATCCATAAATAGCAATGACTTATGAATATCATTGGATTCTTCACTTCGTTCAGAATGACGCTTTAGAGGCACCACCTTGGCATAGAGTTACTTGTTCTGGTAGTGTATTTAATAATAATGCTCCCGTTATGATTGATAAATAATTGATTCAACAATATACATGGTGATGTATGAAGATTAATTTACTAAATAGTATAAGATTTGCTTTGACAGCCGCCTTCCTCGTGGCGTTCGGGCTTCGGGCCGGTGCCCAGACGATCGAGAACACGACGAGCATGAAAACCGAAGAGGGCGATGAGAAGGTGCTCAAAGTGGATTACTTCCTGTCGGCATCGGCAAACGTAACGATGAGCGTGATTCTCGTCAATCAATCGAATTTGCAGAAAACGATCATCGACCCCATGGACGACGAAGTGTCGGGCGACATCGGAGACCTTACAGTCCTTTCGGCCGGGGGCGACTACAAACACGTAACGTGGAAATGGGAAAAGACATTGAAGCGCCTGGAGATGACCGGCAAATTCGAAAGCCAAGTCGTATTGCAAATCGAGGGCAAGGTGCCCTTGGCCGCAAGGCTGACGCTGAAAGGCTTCGAAAATGATAATTTCGTATTGAAAGGCCCCAAACCGACAGAAATCAGAGGATTCGAAAGTGGCAAGGCGACTTTCAATGGCTCGAACGAGCGGCGCGAGATGCCCGACACGCCACTCGTGGCCCAAAGGTGGAGCACTGCCGTGGAGCCGGGAGCCGTTTTCTATGCGGCGCGAACCGTTTCGAATTTCCCATACTACAACCACAGTTCGAAGAATTTCTATGGCTCGCCCGGATTGCCCAGCGGCTCCAGCTTCTTTGCAATCAAGGACGCAGGGACAGCAAACCGGAAGGTATGGATCAACTTTGGCAACCAAAAACTTGTCGGGCCGGAGGGCCACCAAGTAACGTGGGACTTCCAAATGCGCCTTTTGGACTCGAAGGATGCCAAGTCGTGCAAGATTTACACGGTTTCGCAAACGAACGTGCTGACCGAGCAGGGCCTGCCGATCGTCAGCAAATTATCAATCGATTGGGCCGATGCCAACAAGGACACATCCAACGAAGTCGAGATCGAAAGGAAATCCGCCACGTACACTTGGCGTGATAAATTGCAGTTCGACGTTTTGGACGATGGAGCTTGGAATGGCGCCGGCGAGAACACAATCGTCAACTCGGACGGCTCGAAAGTTATTATTAATCAATTCCTGACCGTGAACGGTAGCGTTACGATCGACACATTGAACGGTTTGGTTACGACCATGGGCAATATGTACATTCCGCTGAAGAGTGGAGAATTGCAAAACATACTCATTGGCGCGGTGCCGAATCAATTCCTAATGACCGACACATGTTTCGCCTTGTACACAACCGGCGCATCGAAGATAGTTCAATCCGCGATGAATTTCATCGGCATTGCACTACTGATGAACAAAGTCGATTTGAAGGCCAACCCATCGAAGGAAGTCGTGATCGATGCCGGACTGAAACTGCCGGCGATTAACAAATGCGAGGAGCCGGAACTCGAGGATCCATTGGACTCTTCGCCCGATTGGTCGTCCAAAGAATTGGTTGAAAACGCAAAGGTGATTACTTTCCAATTAAAAGTAGATAATCTCGGACTTCATTTCCCGCTCGCGCTCAAGATCACCGGTGGGCTGGCTGTCGCCCCGGGTATGTGCCTCAGCGAAGCAGGTTGGGAATATGACGAAGAGAAGAAGTACCTCAAAATTGCCGGTTCGCTGACCACGCCACTGGCCGAATCAATAAGCGGAGAGATTGGATTCAAGGATGGCAAATTCGATGCGCTTATGGGCAAGCTGAAATCAGACGTTATTTGCATCCCGATTCCAATTATGCCTCCGCCACCGGCACCGCCTCAATATTGCTGGGCAGGTGGCAAGCTATCGATGAGTGGCGTCCAAGAACCACCATTGAAACTCGGAATCGAAGGATACTTCCGCCATGCAATCGTGGGCAAAGAAACAGGGCTTAACGACATCACGCTCGGGATTGAATGGACTTACCCGTGGATTTTCTCGGGATACACCCAGGTGGACTTGTTCAAAATTCCAATTCTCGGCTACCAAGCAAGGGTGGAGGGAAGAATCACGCTCGACGTTCAAAAGAGCCTGACCGAGACCGGTGCTTTCCGTTGCTTCACTCTTAGCGGCGGGACCGACTATTTCATCAATGGCGAAGCAGAAGCCGTCATCAATTGGCTGCCAGAGTTCAAGTCGTCGCTATCTGTCAGCGGCTATTTGCAAATTCCATCGCCTTCGTCGTCCAACCTGCTACTTCAAACCGCAATCAGCATTTTCCGCGCTGCCATGCCCAATGCCACGCTGCCATATAGAATCGGCGGCGTCAAAGGGAGCATCGAAGGAAACTCGACATCGACGATTCTGACGTTCAGCGCCGATTGGACAGGTTTCCCGGGCGCGAAATGCACATTGGACCTGAGCAAAGTAACGCTCGACGATGCCATTGCATTCATCAATCTGGCGACAGAGCGCAAATCGGCAGAAGTGGCCAAGGCAGTCGGCGGAGGAAAGCTCGCGGACTATAAGACGGTGAACTTCGCCGCAACATCGGACAATCCGTCGATTGTGGTTTCGTACAAGAACCCGGCCGGAGTGCCCACGTTGCAACTTAAAAACCCGTCTGGCATGGTTTTCATGGGTACAACGCAGGATTCGACGATTGTATTCTTCACCTCGGAGGACAGCAAACAGGCCTTCGTCCGAATACTTAATCCGGCAGCGGGCGAATGGAGCCTTTTGATATACAATCAGCTTGACAACGATACAGTTGATGTCTTCACAGTTACGAAAATGGAAACATCGTTCGCGATTGCCGCCACAGCCGACGGCAACCAAGTTACTGCAACATGGGACAACGCGAAGGCGCTCTCGGGAGAGAAAGTCGATATCTATTGGAATACGAACAATACAGAATTCAAGGGCGGTTTGCTCGGAACTGCCGACGCCACGGCCGGCACGGCTACGTTCGACGTCAGCGACAAGGTTTCCGCATGCTCTTTCTATATTTATGGAATCAAGTACGGCGTTGATATTTCCGCTCGGGCCTTTGCCGAGGGCAAAATCTCGGTTTCGAAAGGCCAATTGCAGCCCCCGACAGGCCTCCAAGCGATTTCCGACCAATGGGGCAAGACGATTATTTCGTGGACGCGAAGCGTCGATACAGCGAATGCAACAGGGTATTCCATCATGGTGCGAGACCTCGTTACCGGCCAAGATTCGCTCTTCACTAACACAGCCGCTTGGAACGATTACCATGGAATCATTCTGGACAACCACGCGAACAAGGCAATTTACCTGGTTACATTCAACAAATATGGTGTGAAAGGCTGCCCGTCGGAGATTATCAGCATCACGACTGGCACCGAGGATGAGACACCGACGCCCCAAGCCGGAGCCAACGGAGACATGGTCTATTTGCTTCCCAATCCGGCAGTGGACGCAGTTTCAGTCTTTTTCGACAACCAAGCCGACGGCCATGTTCGCGCTGAACTCTTCGACATGCAGGGCAACCGGATCGCGCTACTTTCAGATGGCACTCGCGAGCGCGGTATCCTGAAATTCACAGCTTCGGTTTCGGGCCTGCCGGACGGAGCCTACCTGGTCCGCGTGGAAACGAGCAAAGGTTCGTTCTCGAAAATACTTATAGTTGCAAAATAGTTGCCATCTGCGGCATCACAGCAACAGCTAAAAACACGAACTACTGCTCGCCCCGAGTGGTAGTTCGTGTTTTATAATCGGCTAATGGTAATTATATTTCGCCGCTAAGCGCCGGCAAACCGTGCGGCAATTACTTCTTTCGGGAAGTCTATTGATGAATTATTGAATAAAGGTTCATTGGGCAGGATTGTAACCTGGCGCAAGAGTTCATTAAGCCTTGTGGCTCCGATTGTAGTGCCGAGCGATACCGTTATTCATCTGATGACAAATCAAGCAGCCACCTCTCCCCCATCCACTCAAAAACAAATCCGGTCAGTATCCGATAATTTGCGCGATGATAATCGAATTAATCTTATTTTTGTAGTGAGTGGATTGTGAAGTGCAACTGAATGCGAAAAGGAAGGCGATGAGCGAAGAAGTTAAAAAAATGTTTAGCGAGATTTCAGTAAAATACGACTTGATGAATGATCTGCTTTCGTTTGGCATTCACAGGTTGTGGCGCCGCAAGCTGGCCCGATTGGCATCTCGCTCGGTTCCTCCGCCCGCGGAAATTCTCGATTGCGCCGGCGGCACTGGGGACGTGGCCTTCACTCTGGAACGAAGAATGCCCGATGCAAACATCACATGCACTGACTTCTGCGAGGATATGCTTAAAATTGCAGAATCGAAAGCTGGCCGCCTTGGTTCTCGGGTTCGCTTCCTCGTTGCCGATGCAATGCACCTGCCATTCGATGCAAATTCTTTCGATTTGGTAACAATCTCTTTCGGAATTCGCAACGTTGACAGCCCTGCGATCTGCCTTGCGGACATGGCCCGCGTAACAAAGCCCGGGGGCAAAGTCCTCGTGCTGGAATTTGGCGCCCCAAAGGGTGTTTTCGGGCTTATGTACAGATTTTATTCGAGATGGATCATGCCAAACATCGGGAAGCTTATCGCCGGCGCCCGCAGCGCATACACCTACCTGCCGGAAACAGCCGCGAAGTTCCCTTCTGGGGATGATTTCATTCAAATAATGGATAAATGCGACTGCTTCTCCGATTCTCGATACAAGAAACTAAGTTTCGGAATCGCATACATATATATTGGCACTGTTAAATAATTGGCTGGTACAAACGAAAACATTCTGTAGAATATTAATGTCTTTTAGCCGGTTGTTGAAATAGTATCTCTACGCCATCCCACGGATCAAGAGACTGTTGAATAAGTACAGATCAGCCATCCCACGGGTTACCTCGTGGGTTCGATCCAAGCTAAATCTCCATTATTATGGGTCTATAACGTTTTGTGTGGTATAGCCATTAGATAGAATGGGGCTTGAACCTTCCGAAGATTAATGGCTCAATAATAGCGTTCAATATGCTTTTGTAGGGGTTCAAAATTTTGAACCCCTACATTTTTAACCCCAGTGGAAGGAGAGAATTTAAAACTTTTCCCGAACAAATGCTCTCGATTAGCGTGCAAATAGTTATAAAATATTAACTCGCCAGCGAATAATTATATTCCTTCAGACGAATTGATTTGCGATAGTGTGTGTCTGGATTGAATTTCATTGCATAAGCATGAGAAACTTCCCACAAAAACGTAATGAAATAAAGCTTCCCCTTATCCAAAGCAGTTATTGTGCATTTCCACTGCGGGAATTCCCGTGCAGAGCAAATATTGAAATAATTTATTAGCATGAAAAATATTTATAAATATTTCTTGCATATTTAATATTCGTTTCGTAATTTGAAATCAAACAATAACGCTCACGTAGCGAAACAAAAGCAAGAAGTTTTATTCAGCACAAACATAGCACCATGGCACAGGTTGATAGATTATTATTCATACCACAAGGGGACGGGCCGCAGTCAGGATAAAAAAATAGGATCCGAAGAGTTTCGAAGCTTTCATATCGGATCCCACGTCGCTCGCGGCGCGAAGAGCGCCACGCAATCGTTTCGACATCGCAAATATACGATGCCGATGTGTTAGAAACAATTTAATTATTTTTGTTAAACACATTAGAGATTATTCAAAATGAAAAAATCAATCGTTCTATTTCTGCTCATCGTGGCAGGCGCGTTTCAAATTGCTTGGGGACAAGAGGAGCCTATGGATCTCGATCCTTGCAAAACTATGCTAAATCCACAATTCTTCTTTGGTGCTTTCGCGGTAGATGCATGCCCTGATTGCATGATCTTTTGGGAAGGTAGCTACGACGCTGGCGGTACAGGTTCATTCCAAATTCTAAAGGTTGAAATCGTAAGTAAAAATACCGGCGATGACATACGCTGCGAAAAATGTATCTCAAATTCAGAGGTATTCAGACTGGCATACATCAACATGATGGAAAAACTCAAGGATTGGGGGATATGGTACTTAGTTGAGGGAAATTCGACCGCGATGTTATCTCCATGTTGGCATGAAATAACAATTAAAATGACTGACGAAGAATATCATAAGAAACTTGACCAATCCATAGCGTGCAAGAAGATGGCACAAAGCAGTAAAGGATCCGAAGAAATACTTGAAGCGAAATACCATAATGGTGTTGAAATCAGCCCGTGCGAAACTGAAACTGCTTGCTGCATAGCTAAAATAAGTGTAACATTTGAATTGGACGATAATTACAAAAGCAAAGTAGTAAAAATCGTCATACTCGACCGAACCTTCCCACCATCATGCAAAGACGAGGACTGCCAACCGCTCTGCGGCGCTCTTGAATTCAGAGAGCCTGCAAATAGGCCGAAAACTAATGAGCAAGGCGACTTGAACATTAACGTCTATCCGAATCCATCAAACGGGCAACTAATGATTGATGCTGATGGAATTGGTGATTCGTTTACATTTGAATTGTCAGATATGCTCGGCAATACTGTACTAACAAAGAAAATCGATAATTCTGATGGCCCGATTAATATAGCAATCGAAGCTCAGCCTGGCGTTTACAACTATCGACTATTGCTCGGCACGAATATCGTCAAACAAGGAACCATAACAATAATCAAATAATTTGACAAATGGGCTACCTACGCCGTGGGTAGCCCTCTTATTTAAAAGAGGTTACAAATGAAAAAGATTCCAACTTTACTCTTTTTTATCCTGTTGTCGGAGTTCGTCTTGGGGCAGGGCTATTGGAAAAGACTTGACAACATAAACTTTCCTGCACTTTCGATGGCTACCGTCGAGAATTCAATGGTTGTGTGCGGGGCTGAATGCAAAAAGATTGACAATAAAAATGTCTTGATTTCTTACATCAACCAATCCAATGACGGCGGAGCCAACTGGAAGTGCATTTTCGATAGTCGTAACGATACACTCAGATTCAACCATGGTAGGTATTTCTCTTTGAATAATGTTGTCCAGAAAGATAGAAACCGTATTACAGCTTATGGCTTCAATGAACCATTATGCGATAGTACTTTTCGGTTCGAAACGACTGACGGAGGCGAATCTTGGAGTTTCTCGCCCGTTCTCGACAATTCTGGGAAGCCATTATTGATTTCTCAAATAGAAATGACAAATCCTAAGATAGGTTGTTGTACCGACTGTAAAGGAAGGGCATACAGTATCGAGGACAGTGGAAGAGTAATAACTGAGCTTAAAGGTTTTGATAGAGAGGAATTAATAATTGCATCTGTTACCAGGCCAAATGATTCCACTTTTGTTGTTCTTGTTGGACAGTGGAATCCAAAAAGAATTTTAATCACTTCCAGCGACAACGGTTTAACATGGACGAATCACGAACTACTCCATGGAAGTACCAGAGTTTTCTTTTTCGACGATAAAAACGGTTACATAATTAGAGCCGAACATGATACAAATAATGTACCATACCCAGAGATGCTATACAAAACAACCGATGGAGGAAAAACTTTAGAATTAGTATTCCTGAATGATACTCCCGAAAGTGGTTACTTGAACGATTTCTTTTTTGCAGATAAAAACCATTTTAGATTATTCGGGGAAAAGCACTTTTATTATACAAACGATGGCGGCCAGACTTGGGAACAAGACTCAATAGTTGGAATTAATGGATCTTTAAATGTCGGTAAAATATATAGGTTCAACGATAGTATTATGTATTATAAAGAACTGTCAACAGATATTTGGAAATACTACCCTGGCAAATACACATCGGTAGAGCAAGAGCAGCCTACCCCCACATCCGTCCTCGCCTCACCGAACCCGTTCACGGACGTAGCGCGAGTGAATTTCGTGGTGGAGCAGGCGGGCCGTGTTTCGATCGTAGTCAGAAATTCCATGGGCGAACAAGTGGCCACACGCGAATATTTCTCCCAATCGGGCGAGCAGACATTCTCCCTCTCAGGCGCAAACCTGCCCGCCGGCATCTATTTCTGCGACATCACCGCGAGCGGCAAGACCTACCGCGCCAAGGCAGTGTTGGTGAGGCGATAAGGTATATTCTTGAATTCCAATATTCATCCGATGAGCTGATTAGCTGATGTGATGATGTGATAATACGATGATTTGTTGTAGGGGCGGGTTCCAAGTACACTCATCCATTTGATAAAAACCAACCCCGAAGGGGTTGAATATGAATAACCACGTCTTGTGAGGCGTGGGAAACATGGATCACACCTGGTGTGGAAACCACCCCGCCCTTCGGGCACCCCTCCTTGGCAAGGATGGGAATGTATATATCTGATATGTAAAAGGATAGAGTTGTACTACCATTTCGAAATGGTAGTACAACTTTCTCGGGGAAGCAGCAATTCAGCGGGGCGTGGGCATATATTCATTACCAGTTAATAACCGTAGGGGCATGGCGTTCCGTGCCCTTCTCCTGCACTAAGGCAGAAATATTCGTGATTCATACTACGAGCTTTGGAGTCGTAGCACGAAGAAAAGATTCGATATCGAAATATTTTACGCAATATTGAAATGGAAAGCTAACCACAGCGTGGGTTGGTCTGGCGAGGTATATTCCACTCGGTGGCGCACGTGCGATTGGATGAAAAGGTAGTCTCCGGCGGCCATTCGGAAGCGTTCGCCCGAATCGATGAACGAAACAACAGCCTCTCCCTGGAGCACTATCACCCATTCGTCCTGCGGCTGGTCGTAGAACTCGCCCTCGGGTGTGCATTGTCCGCTCGAGATTATTCGTTCAATTTTCGCATTGCCGTGCTCGACGATCGTCTCGAACTTTTCCTGAAGCGCGTCCGGGACGATGTTTTCGAAAATATTCCCTTCGGTGTGCATTTAATCCTCCGGCTCGTCCGCGCTGTGGCATCCGCACGAACACGCAAAATCGCCGAAATCGGGAGCCTCGCGTTCCAACTTCCATTCCCGCTCGAACAGGGCCAACTCCTCGGCGAGCAATTCCTTGCCGCGGCGCTGCATCACTGTCCGCGCCACTTCGACGGCCTTCGCGAAATCGTAAACATCGGATTCTCCCCAAGTGAACGAGCGAATTGATTTGTCCGGATACCCGGCACCGAAGATATTGCAGCTCAGCCCGGCCACTGTGCCGGTGTTCAGCATCGTATTTATGCCGGTTTTGGTGTGGTCTCCGGCCAGCATCCCCAGGAACTGCCTACCCGTGGGGATCGTGCGGCCGCGCAGTCTCGCGCTGACCATCCCGTAATTATTCTTCAAATCCGAAGTGTTCGTGTCTGCGCCCAAATTGACCCATTCGCCAATGTACGAATGGCCGAGAAAGCCGTCGTGTTGTTTGTTTGAATAGCCCTGGATGATGGAGGCCTCCACCTCGCCGCCTACCTTGGAAACTGGCCCGATTGCAGTGCCTTCGTAAATCTTCGCTCCGATTTTAATCGTCGATCCGTCGCCGATTGCGCACGGCCCGGCCAGGACAGCATTTGGCATGATTCGGGCATTCGCCCCGATAATCACAGGGCCCCCGCTGGCGTCGATCACCGCGCCCGCGCCAATTTCCGTGCCCACGCCAATTATTATGTCTTCGCGATTAATCAAGTGCGAATCAGGATATCTTTTGAATTTTGAATCGTCCAATCCACTCGCCAGAACGAAATCTGTGGCTATGCCGAGCGGACACAGCTCGATCGCGTCCCACAGGAAGCTGATTGGATTGGCATTTTCGATCTCGATTTTGTGGTAGTGCTCGCGGAAGGCCATCAGCAGCGAAGGCAGGAAACTCCTGTCCGCATCGAGCGGATTGAGCAGCTCCGAAGCGGGCATAAACAATGCAAATGGCAGGCTGCGGTACGAGAAAATGACAGCTCGCTCGCCTTCGGAGTTCTCTTCGGCCAATCGGCTGCTCATTTCGTCGAACAGTTCGCGCGTGGGCAGAATTGCCGAATTCAGAATCAGCATGTTTTCCCGGAGAATCGATTGGCTCGCGTGCTCGTGGCGCGCAAGGAAACTGCGCAGCCGCAGTTCGTCGGATTGGAAAATAATCCTTTGCTCGGGCAGCAATCGTTGCAGTTTCTCGAACAAACGGAAATACCCGCAACGGATTTCCCACCACGTGTGCATAATCGAGTGGGGATAGATACTCTCTGCCGATTCAGGCTCGAAAAGCAATACTGATTGGATGTTCATAGTTTTAATTTTTAGTTGAAAAATTCGGGTTCAAATTTGTTTTGTTCACAGAACGGTCTATTGAGCAAATTACGAAAACCAACAGAACAAATTGTAAAAAGGCTTGAGTGAATATAAAAATACGTCGTAGTACGACTTCTGCTCGTACTACGACTTCGTATCATATAAATATATTCCTGTATTATTTCGCGCCCAGCACTTCGACCTCGAAGGTCAGAGTCGAGTTGGCGGGAATCTTCCCAACGGCACGTGCGCCATAGCCCAAATCGGGAGGGATAATGAGTGTACGTTTGCCGCCGACGCGCATCGAAAGCACTCCTTCGTCCCATCCTTTGATCACTTGGCCGCGGCCGATAGTAAACTCGAATGGAATTTTTCTTTCCACGGAACTATCGAAAATTGTACCGTCTTGGAGTTTGCCGGTATAGTGCACTGTTACCTTTTGGCCGGTGCGGATTTCGGAACCAGCGCCCACGACCAAGTCTTTGTACTTCAGGCCCGAGGGCAGAGTGGTGTATTCGTCTTTCGGTTTGTCGCTCGCGGCTTCTTTCGAGCTGGAGCAGGAAACCATCGTCAGAACGGCCGCGAAGGCCAAGATTAGAAGCATAGCTTTCATTGATGAACCCTTTGATTATAGAAAATATTTCAAAACATGATTCAAATATAATTACTTCGCGCGAAATATAAAACCTATTTAGAATTATTTTTTTATTTTTGATACGCAATTATTTGCGTACTGATAAGATTTATGGATTTGCATCGGCAAAAATAGGATTTGATATGAAAGCAATTGCGCCCGAAAAAGTCAAAAGAATACTGTGCATCAAACCCCGCGGCATTGGCGACGTGGTGGGCGCAACGATCGTGCTGCCCAACCTGCGCGAGCACTTCCATAATGCCGAATTGCATTTCCTCACCGAAGATTTTGCCGAAGAAATCGTCTCGGGCCACCCGCTGATCAGCAAAGTGCTGACGTACAACAGGAAGGACGGCCTGCTGTCGATTGTCCGCAAGGTACGCCGCGAAAAATACGACATTGTTTTGGACACTTATTGCAATCCTCGTACAGCGCTCGTTACGCTATTCTCTGGCGCGAAATATCGCGTGGGATTTCCATACAATTGGCGCAAAATCGGGTATAATATTTATGCCGACTATGGCGCTCCGTACGTCCACTTCGCCGAACACAATTTTCACATTCTCGAGGCAATCGGCTGCCCCCATCCGCAAAGCCGCACCCAGTGTTTCGCCGGCGAAGAATATGCCAACGAGGCCGCGTCGTTTTTCTCGGCAAATTTCGGCGGCAATAAACCCGTGATAGGGATTCTTCCCACGGGCGGGTGGAGTTCGAAAACCTGCGAGCCGGAGAAATGGGCTGAGATAATCCACGGGCTGCGCGACGCTTTCCAAGCGGAGTTTATTATTTTCCGAGGCCCAGCCGAAGTGGAATCAGCTCAGAAGATTTTCGATGCCGCCGCAGACTGTTCGCGCCTTGCGCCAATGGGCCGGCTTAAATGTGTTATGGCCTATATGAAACTATGCCGCGCCGTGGTGGCGACCGATTCCGGGATGATGCACGTATCGGCCGCGCTGGGGCTACCCACAGTGGGGCTTTTCGGCCAAAGCTCGCCTGACAATTTCGCACCCTACAACGTATCCTCGACGTCCGTTATGAATACTTCGCTCGATTGCCTCAATTGCGGCCACAGAGAGTGCCCCCGCGGCCACGAGTGCATGCTGGAGCTGCCAGTTTCGTCGATTGTCGATTGCCTGCGCAAAATCGGCATTTAATGATGTGATGATTAGCTGATGTGATGATGTGATAATATGTTGATGTTACGATTGCTTTTGTATCGAATCATACTACCACTCCGAAGTGGTAGTATGATTTTATTCTTTTATTTTCATTCACTAACACAATCTCTGGCGCGGCGTGCCATGCCCCTACAACAATTTGCACGTCTTCGCATCTACCATTCTGCCCCGCCCGGAATCAGCTCAGGAGCAGAATCTGCCGGATTTTCATAAACATTCCGAGCATAATCAATTGCAGCGCGACATTTCGCGGGATCTGCCGAGCGGCGGTTTCCAGCGCGTCCATCACTGCCGAAAGGTCTTTCTCGGAGAAGTTCTTCGAGAATCGGGATAGAGCATCGGCTTGGTCTGCGTTCACTATTGAATCGGCGCGGCCGGTCCGTGCGATGATGATAGCATCGCGGATCCAGAGCTGCAATACGCCAATAATTTCTTCCAAACGGGTCTTGTCCTTGGTTTTCGCCACTTCGTCGATTTTCGTGATCAATGGCAGCCGGAAATTGTTCTTGGTTATCGATAGGCGCAGCATATCGACGGCGTCCGTGCGCAGCCCCTGCATGTCCGAATCGAAGTGTTCGAGCGCCCTCGTGTACGAACCTTGGGCAAAAGCCGCAATGAGCCTTGCATTTGCTTCGCTTATCCCTCTGCGGCGCACGAGCGCGTCGGCTATATCGGTTTCCACGAGCGGCGGGAACATAATCTGTTGGCTGCGCGAAAGGATTGTCTGAAGGATTTGGTCTTGGCGCGAAGTTACGAGGATAATCGTGATATTTTCGTGCGGCTCCTCGAGCGTCTTCAGGAACGAATTCGCTGCTTCGGTGGTCATCGAGTCCGCATCGATGACGATAACAAAACGTCGGCCATCCTTGGGCGGAGCCATCGACAGATTCTTTTTGATTTCGCGAATTGAAGCAATTTTGATTTGCGACGCGCCCGGTACGGCAATTTGGTGGTATGGGTCTTCGCTTTTCAGCCGGAGCTGCTCTTGGACCTCTTCGATTTGGTCGTCCGATAGCGAAGCCATCGCCGAATCGCCTTTGGCGGCAGTGGATTTCCCGGCTGGCAGAGCGAAAACAAGGCTGATGTTCGGGCTTTGCATCGAGTTGGCCGAGCGGCACGAAGGGCAGGCATCGCAGGCTTCGTAGCCGCTGCCGGTAACAATGGGAGAAGTGCAGTTCACAGCTTTCGCAAATTCAAGCGCGAGCGCGCTCTTGCCAATTCCTTCAGTACCATGGAACAAATAAGCCGAGGAAACCCTCTGCTCGATGATTGCGCGCTGAAGTATGTTCTTCGCCCGCGGCTGGCCGATTATTTTATCCCAAGACATTATTTCATTTCCACTTGAATTCTGTGCTCTTGTCATTCCCGCGGAGTCGGGAATCTCCTCTTGTTTCAATTAGGCACTTGACTCGCATATATTTGTAGAAGGGGTGGTTGAAATGTAAGGACTTCGCGAATAGAATTTCGCCCAAATTGCGAAACCAACTCATCCTCTTCGAAACGGCATTTTATTGCATCTTTGATTTTCGCCCTCAATTCCTCGACAGTATCACCTTGGGTAAACACACCGAATTCGCGCGATTGGGCTGTATATCCACCCTCGACGTCTTCCTCTATATAGAACATTATTTCTTGCATAATCTTCTCCTCAAACAGCTTTGCCAATATATGAAAATATCCTATGCTTTGCAATTGGAAATATGGATCAAATGAAGATATACTATCTTGAATTTAATGCTCTTGTCATTCCCTCGGAGTCAGGAACCTCCTCTTGTTTCAATTAGATACTTGCGAATTGATACCACGCGAGCGGTTGTTGTAAATACTGTATAGAATCAAACAATTAAATATAACATTCGCTTCGCGAAACAACAACATAAAACTAACTTTGGCTACAATCTAACAACCGCTCGCGCGGTACAATGAAATTTCGACTTTTCAGGCACGCCGTAGTGGTATTAGGGACTTTACTCTTACTCACAAACCACCACCTCGCGCGAAGTGGTAGTTTGTGAGTTATAAATCAATTCTTACCTAACTGGCAGACGACCATCGCGACGACGCCTTCGCCGCGGCCGGTGAAGCCCATTTTCTCGTTCGTCTTGGCCTTGATATTGACGCGGGCCGGCTCGACCTTGCAAATCGAGGCAATATGTTCCTTTATCGCCTGTTTGTACGGGGCCAGTTTGGGCGTTTGCAGAATTACGGAGGCGTCGATATTGACGACGTGGTAGCCATTGTCTTCCATCAGCTCCACCACACGGGTCAGAAGCACCGAACTCCGAATGTCTTTGTACTGTGGGTCGGTATCGGGGAAGTGCTCTCCGATGTCGCCCATGCACATAGCGCCGATGATCGCATCGCAGACGGCGTGCAGCAGTGCATCGCCATCGCTGTGGGCCTCGCAGCCGAGCTGTGAATCAATTTTTATCCCGCCCAAAAACAATTCCCTGTCGTTCACCAATCTGTGCGAATCATATCCGAAACCGATCATATCATACTCCACTAATTTGTTTTAGTCATTAACTTCAGTTTTTTCTTTTTTCAGTTTCAAAACGGCTTTGATAAAGCTGATGAAAAGCGGATGGCCCTTGACAGCTCTGGATTTCAATTCAGGATGGAACTGGCAACCGACGAACCACGGGTGGTCCGGCAATTCCATCATTTCCACCAAATGCCCGTCCGGCGAAAGGCCTGAAAGCACCATGCCGTGTTGCTCAAGCGTCTCGCGGTATTGGTTATTCACTTCATAGCGGTGGCGGTGGCGTTCGGAGATTTCCGTTGCCTTGTACGCCGCGAAGGCCATGGTTTTCTCTTTGATCACGCAGGGATAGGCTCCAAGGCGCATCGTGCCGCCTTTTTCTTTAATTTTCTTCTGGTCGTCCATCAGGTCGATCACTTTGTGTGGCGTCGTTTTGCTGAACTCGAATGAATTGGCTTCGGCCAGCCCGCAGACGTTGCGAGAGAATTCCACAACGGCGCATTGCATACCGAGGCAAATGCCAAAGAATGGCAGCTTGTTTTCGCGGCAGTAGCGGATCGAAGCGATCTTTCCTTCGATGCCGCGATTGCCGAATCCGGGGCCGACGAGCACGCCATCGTATTTCGAGATGATTTCGGCAGAGTTTTCGTCGTTGATTTCTTCGGAATTGAGCAGATCGACCGTTACCTTCACGTTGTTGATCGAACCGGCGTGGACAAATGCCTCGAAAATACTCTTGTACGAATCGCGATACTTGGCGTATTTGCCGACGAGTGCAATACGAACCTCGCCCTTGGGATTCCTGATTCTCTGGACGAAATTACGCCACGTGTCGAACTCAAGTGGTTGCGGTTCCATTCCGAGTTTGCTCAATACAACTTCGGCCAGCCCGCTTTTGGCGAACAACAGAGGAACTTCGTAGATTGTTGTTTCGGCGTCCTTCACCTCGAAGACGCATTCCTCGTCCACGTTGCAGAACAGGGCGATTTTCTGGCGTTCTTCCTTGCCGATGCGATGCTCGGTGCGGCAGAGCAAAATGTCCGGCCGGATACCATATTCCATTAGCGCTTTGACGGAGTGCTGAGTGGGCTTGGTTTTGATTTCGCCGGCGCTTTTGATGTACGGGACGAAGGTCAGGTGCACGAAAAGAATGTTTTTCGGGCCGAGTTTGATGCGCAATTGGCGGACGGCCTCGAGGAACGGCAGAGATTCGATGTCGCCAACTGTACCGCCGATTTCTACCAAGACGAAATCAAATTTGCCATGATCGACCATGATGCGGTTCTTAATCTCGTCGGTGATGTGCGGGATGACCTGTATCGTCTTGCCCAGGTAGTGTCCGTCGCGCTCGCGCTGAATCACTTCCAAATAGACCTGGCCGGCGGTTGTGCTGTTTTTCCGCGAGAGTGAAATGTCGAGGAAACGCTCGTAGTGCCCCAGGTCGAGGTCGGTTTCGCAACCGTCGTCGGTAACGTACACCTCGCCGTGTTGGAATGGGTTCATCGTGCCGGGATCGACGTTGATGTACGGATCGAGTTTCATAATCGAGACCGAATAGCCGCGTTCCTTGAGCAGCAACCCGAGCGACGATGAGGAAATTCCTTTGCCGAGCGACGAAAGCACGCCTCCGGTCGTAATTATATACTTAGTTTCTTTGGTTTGTTCTGTTTGCATAGTGCTTCTTATTTATGTTAATATTCATTGTTTTCGATAAAACAAAGAGAATCCACCCCTTAGGAAAACCGAAAGATTGTTTTTCTAAAGAGCCGTGTTGCATAATGACAAACAAAAATCGAGTTGTATTTTTTTTGTCCTACGAAAATAGTAAAAAATAGTGATTATTGAAAATAAATAAGAGCGGGTCTATAAGTAGTTTTGCACATTTTCGGGCATGGTGGGGGAGTGATTGGATTTATGTTAACAGAATGTTGAGAGAGCGTCATTATCCTACGGGACTGTCTCAAAAGTGTCATTCTCAAGCGAAGTGATGAATCCATTGTCATCCATAATTCATTGCAATATATGGATGTTTCACTTCGTTCAACATGACCCCAGAACAGTTTTTCTGCCTTTTGAGACATTCCCTTGGCTGAACTATACAATATCATCAGGCTATTAGCAGCGAATTTATTTGTGATCCAATTTTTTCGAGATAACTTCTAATGATTCCTTGATGAAGAGCATGTCTGCGTCCAGAGCGTCCAATCGGGAATTTGTCTTTTTTATCATGCCTAATAATTCAACATCATTCTCGCCAAGCTGATTGATTTCATCCTGCATGCCGTCGTTGTGCGGTTGCGATTTAGGGTTTGAAAGACCCTTTGTTGGTTTTGACTTCTTTTCAGTTTTGGCATATTTTATTTTTTTCGATTTCTTTTCCTTTGCGACCAAATGGCGTTCGTCGTCGGGGATGCCCAGTATATCGGCAACTGCGGAAGCGCTACCTTTGTCGCCCCGCATCAGTTTGGTGTAAATATTTCTCGCCTCGCGCAGGAAAGCATAAGCCAGGTCGAGGCTGTCCAGATCCCGATAGAGGTATCCAAAATTCTCGTAGCAAGCGGCCACCCAATACCTGTTCCCAGCCTTTTTGAAGTGTTTGTATGCTTTGTTCAGGTAATTGAAAGCCTCGGCGAAGTTCTTGCCTTCGCGGAGCGTAATGCTCAGCTTTAAGTGCCTCATCGCCATTTCGCTTGCGCTGGTCTGCGGTTTGGCAGCCTTTGCGCCTTCGGTTGGCTTGGCGTCTTCGCTCTGCGCCTTGCCGTTTTTGCCCTTTTGTGGTTCGGCGCCTTTCTTGCCGTCTTTCGTAACCTCAATCGGAAGTTTTGATTTCTTTAGTTCGGCTTCAGCTTGTTCGGGGCCTTTCTTGGCGTGTTCGTCGGCAGCTTTCGTTGCCGAACCACCAAACGCCATGATAGACAAAATGGTTATTACCCACAGGATTGATTTCATAAGTACTCCAATTTCCAATTTTGATATAACCGAACCAAATACATTTATATTTTATTCGGCGGATTTATTCAAATCTTGAGTAATAAAGGTTTATAACACATTCCACCACCTAACCTCTCCCCCACCCTCACTATTTGGCATCAAACAGATAGGCCGAGTGATTTGTTCTCTATGGTATTATATTGAATGTGAGGGCGAGGTAATCTCGCCCCTACACAAGGCAAAACTTTTGAATTCATCAGATGAGCTTTATGAGTGTGTTGAAATAGTAATTTTCTTTGGTTTTTACCCCTCGCCATTCATGGAGAGGGGCAGGGGTGAGGCAGACCGAGTTTGCATAAGTATATAATCTACTTTGAATTGCAATTCTTTGCCTCTCTCCCCAAACTCCTCTCTCCATTCTGGAGAAAGGGGCTTAAAGAAAAAATCTTACTTTATCAACAGTCTCTTAGGAGCCTGTTGATAAAGTATTGCTACGCTATCCCACGGGTTAACCCATGGGTTCGATACGAGCCATATCTCCTATATTATCAATGTATTAGCACAATTCTTTCTTTAGCCCCCTTTGTCAAAGGTGGTTGGGGGATTTGTAGATATTTCTATGACTTACCGCGATTCATACAATAATATGAAAATCATTATTGCATATTTGATAATTTATTTGAAACACTCCAAAAGACAAAAAGATTAATATGTTATAACAAATAATTAATTATTAATTTTGTGAACGAGGAATAGAACGCATGGTTGTTCTAATTGGCCGGAAAAAATTGAAGATACTAATTTACATATTGATTGTTCTCTCTTTGCTTTTCAATGCGGTGGGCAATATGATTGCATTCATGGCATTGCGCAGCTCTGCATGGGCCGAATCGAAAGCAAGGATCGAAATGGACGTGCCGGCTGGCGAACTGGTTCTCTTTTCAATTCCGAAATGTTCCAACCATTGCAACCTGCCCGATGTGGAGGACGGACAGATGGAATTCAGCTACTCGGGGACCATGTACGATGTGATTCGGCGGTACGAAACTTCCGATTCTGTATTCATCGAATGCCTCCGAGACGAACAAGAGGAAGAGCTAATCGAAGCTTTCATCCGAAACCATAACAAATCGGATTCAGGCTCATCGTTTTTCCACGCTTTGGCGAAATGGCAACATGTTCCGGTCTATTACCAAACCGGCCCGGACGAAGAAATCTCTCATTCCAAGGAAATTGACATCTGCAAAATCACTCCTAAACCTAAATTCTATATTTCAATTCATTCCGAAATTGAAACGCCACCGCCACGAGCAGCATTCCTTTAATATCAATTCAATTCTTTATTGGACTTCTTAATTCTCGCCCGCATGATGGCGAAGTGTTTTGATTGCTTGTCCGCTTGAGGCGAGCAATTCAATTGTGTTGTTTAAATATTTATTATGTAAAATTATCAAGATTGAAGATATGAAAAGAATACTCTCGATACTGTTCGCCGGAGCGCTCATCACTTCCGGCCTTCAGGCAAAGAATGAAAGAAAAGCGGACTCGGACACTGTTACAGTTAGGAATATTCTCGGCGTTACGGTTACGGCACCGAGAATGGCCATCTCGCTAAAAGACAATCCTTCGGCCACGACAATCGTTGGCGCAGACTTACTCAAGAAACAAGATAAATGTATCGCCATCGACGAAGCCATGGCCCTCGTCCCCGGTGTGCGCGTGGACAATCAGGCCGCCGGCGAAAGGGTGCACCTCTCCGTCCGCGGTATGGGAATATTAACAGAACGCGGAGTGCAGGGCATCAAAGTCATTTTGGATGGAATTCCATTGAACGATCCGGCTGGCTTCGCCCCCGACTTGCTCGATATCGATTGGAACTCCGTCGAACGCATAGAAGTGCTTCGCGGCCCGGCAGCAGCCCTGTACGGCGGTTCGGCCAATGGCGGAGTGATCAATATCACGACGAAATGCGGCGGCGATAAACCTTTCGGTGGCGAAGTTTTCTCCACTTTCGGATCCGACAAATTCTGGAAATCATATGTAGCCCTTAACGGGAGCAAAGACCGTACCGACTACAGAGTCTCGTTTTCACGCACCGGTGGCGATGGATACCGCATCCACAGCGGTTTCTGGGGAGACAATGCAGAAGCAAAAATCAATTGGTCGCCCTCCGACGGAGTGAAATTAACTCAAATCCTGAAATGGACCGAATCGTTTAGCGAGAATCCCGAAGGAATTTCTCTCGATTACTTCAATAATGACCCAAAAACTCCGAACGATGACGCAATTCCACGTAACGAATTCCAATACACCAAACGCCTGACCGGTGGCTTCGCCGGAACAGTGGCCATCGACAAAGAGAACGAAATCGCATTCAACCTTTTTGCGAAAACTACTTCGTACAAGGAAGCCGGTTCCAAATATATGTGGAATAGAAACATGATCACACCGGGCGGATCGGTGCAATACAACAGACGCTGCGAAACCAAATCAATCAAGAATCTCTTCTCCGTCGGGGCAGACGTCCAATACCAGAACATGGAAAGCATCATCGACAGCAACCAAGTGGGCGGCGTCGAGGCAGACCAGATTCTCTCGAACGACAGATTACAGCAAACCGGAATCGGCTTCTTTATCAATGACAGAATCGAAGTAACCAAAGACCTTGCATTTGTATTGAATCTGCGCTACGACAATGTTAAGAATAATCTGTCATATTTCAACAAATCGGCAGACACTTCAGAAGTAGATTTGGATTTTAACAGAGTTACAGCAAAAATTGGCGTGTCCTATTCGTTGGCTCCTTCCATTGGGGTCTATGCCAATTGGGGCCAGGGCTTCCTGCCGCCGACCACCGAGGGACTGGTCAATAACCCTGTTCGCCCGGGCGGAGTGAACACTTCGCTATCGGCTGCCACCTCGATGGGCGAAGAAATTGGCATTCGCGGTACGGCAGATTTTGTCTATTATGATTTGGCTGCTTTCTATATGACTACCAAGGATGACTTTAACCGCTACCGCAAGGGAGACCGCCCCATGGAAACATTCTATCAGAATCTGGGCGACAGCAAACGATTCGGTATCGAAGCATTCGTAGCTGCAAATCCTATTAAAGACTTAAACGTTCGCCTCGCATACACTTTCAATGACTTTAAATACTCTTCGCCGGATTCGATAAAGGACAACAATCTCCCGAATTGCCCCAAACACAAACTCGATTTCGACGTGGATTACAAATTCTTCAATGCTCTGACGATTGGCTTCGGTGCCGAAATGCAATCCGAATGGAATATTTTCTTCTACGATTTGGGTATCCCGGGATTGAACAAGAACCTTACCCAAGACGGATTCACCATTCTCAACGCAAGAGTGAATTATGAATGGAAACTGTTCGGCCTGAAGGGCGACCTGTTCGCAAGCTGCAAGAATATCGCAGACAAAATGTACATGGGATTCACAGAACCCGACGATGGCGGCAACTGCTACCAACCCGCTGCCGGCCGCCAATTCTTCGCCGGTTTCCGTGTGAATTTCTAATTAGAAGGAACCGATAGAAAGGTTTTTCCCAATCGACATTAAAGCCATTCATCGGACGATACAAATAAATACTCGTACTGTCACATTATGCTGGCAGTACGAGTATTTTTTTTTATCAACACCGAATTGTTGTAAGGTCAGAATTCGTTCTTCAACACGCCCGCTAATTCTTTGCTGTCAAGGAAATTGTTTTCAGTGTACTTTGGAAGTCATCGGATGAGTATAAGGAGTGCGTTGAAAAAGTATAGATCAACCATCCCACGGGTTAACCCGTGGGTTCAATCCAAGCAATATATCCAATATTATCAATGTATTAGCACAATCTTTTCTTTGGCCCCCTTTGAAAAAGGGGGATGGGGGATTTCTCGATATTTCAATAACTTACTGCAATACATGCAAATGTTTGAAACCCATTATTGCTAATTTTTGTACTTTATAAACAGGCTGTTAATGCGCCTCTAACCAATTCTTGCCGATGCCGATTTCGGCCACAACTGGCACTTCGCCGAGCGTCATGGCCAGTTCCATCTCGCGTTTGACGATTGTTTTAATGTCCTCTATTTCTTCGGGATGCACGTCCAGCACCAACTCATCGTGCACTTGGAGCACTAATTTCGAGCGGAATTTCCCGGCGTTTAGCGCCGAATGCACGCGAATCATTGCGATCTTCATCATGTCGCTTGCCGTGCCCTGAATGGGCATATTGATGGCGGCGCGTTCGTCGGCAGCGCGCAGGTTCTGGTTCTTGGCGTTAATATTGGCGAAATACCTACGGCGGCCGCAGAGAGTCGTTGCGTATCCCAGGCGGCGTGTACTGTCGATTGTTTCGTCAATATAGCGCCGGATTCCCGGATATTTCTCGAAATAGTTTTTAATTATCTCGCTCGAATCGGTTCGCGAAATGCCCAACCTCTGGGCCAGACCAAAGGCTCCCAACCCATACATAATACCGAAGTTCACCGTCTTGGCCGTGCGGCGCATTTCGCTCGTAACGTCCTGAATTGATGCACCATATAGAACGGACGCAGTGGCGGAGTGCACGTCCAATCCCTCGCGGAACGCTGCCACCAAGTGCTCATCCTTCGAGTAATAAGCCATGATACGCAATTCGACTTGCGAATAATCGGCAGAAATCAGCTCCCAGCCCTCTCGCGGGATGAATGCCTTCCGAATCTCGCGGCCGATGTCCGTCCTGATCGGTATGTTCTGAAGGTTCGGCGCGGTGGACGAAAGCCGGCCGGTCGATGCAATTGTTTGATTGAAAGTCGTATGGAGCCGGCCTGTCTTTGGATTGATCAGCTTCGGCAGAGCCGACGAATACGTGGATTTGATTTTGACCAAAGAACGGTATTCCAATATGTGGTTGGCAATCGGGTACGACGGCGCGAGCTGCTCCAGCACGGTTACGTCTGTGCTGTAGCCGGTCTTGTTCGATTTCACCGAAGGTATCATCAGTTTCTCGAACAGAATGGCGCCGAGCTGTTTCGGGGAATCAATATTGAATTCCTCGCCCGCCTCGGCGAATATGTTTGAGCGAATGTCGATCAGTTGCTCATCGATTTTCTTTGTCAAATCGTCCAAAACTGGTACGTTCAACGATACGCCTTCGGTTTCCATATCCACGAGCACCTCGACGAGTGGGAACTCCACATCGCTTGCCAGCCCCGCCAGGTTTTCTTTCTCGATTTCCGCCGCGAGCACGTTCCGCAGCTTCAACGTTACGTCTGCGTCCTCGGCAGCATAGTCCGAGATGGTTGCCGGGTCTAAATCCTTCATCGAGATTTGCTTGGATATCTTTTCGCCGATTAGCGAGCTGATCGGAATCGGGATGTACGAGAGCCATTTCTGGGCGAGCGCGTCCATGTTATGCTGCAAGTCAGGATTCAGCAAATAAGAAGCTATCATCGAATCGAACACAATCGGCCGGACAATCACGCCGAATCGCCTCAGTATGAAAGCATCGAATTTGATGTTTTGGCCGCATTTCGGGACAAGTGCCGAGCCGAGCAAGTCTTTCAATTTATCATAAACGCGGTTGCCCAGGGCGAATATCCAGTATTGCCCATTTTTGCCGTCGGCGTTTGCTTTCGGGGCCACCAATGCGGCGACCGGCGCGAAAAGGTCGAGCTGCTCCGGCTCAGTGGCGCCTGTTCCATCGGAAAATGAAGCAGTATCCGTCGGCACGTAGAAAGCGCGGCCCTCCCGTGCGCAAAGCGAAATGCCCACCACGTCGCAGTTTTCGCGGTCGAGGGACGATGTTTCTATATCGACTGAAAGAATCTCGGCGCCGGACAATTCGGCAATCATCGAATCGAACTTGGCCATCGAGTCCACGAAAATATATTCCTTATCGATGTCGCCAATCCTCGAGTAATTCTTCTCGGGCGCATCTTGCATGGTGGCCGGATCCGAGGCGGGTTCGGCGACGTGGCTTGCGGCCGCTGGCACAGTTTCGGTCTGGAACAGTTGGCGGTTCCGCGAGGCCCATTTCTTGCCGAGTTGGTACAGCCCCAGCTCCAGGAAGAAGTTATTTAGCTGCTCGAACTGTGGTTGCTGAAGTTTGCATTCCTCGAACTCGATTGGCGGAGTCAGTGTGGTATCGATTGTAACGAGTTTTTTCGAGAGGAAGGCCAAATCGCGGTTTGCTTCCAATTTGGCGCGGACGGCCTTCGAGGCAATCGAATCGAGCGATTCGTAGATTTTCTCGAGCGTGCCAAACTGCTGGACAAGTGGAATAGCACTTTTCTCGCCGACGCCTTTGACGCCCGGGACGTTGTCCGACGAATCTCCGATTATTGCCAAAACGTCGATCACTTGCTCGGGCGCGACGCCGAATTTGCCGAGTACTTCCGCCGGCGTAACGATGTCGAAATCTCGGCCGGGAGTGCGCGATGGCTTGTAGAGCGAAATTTTTGAATCTACCAATTGGTAGTAATCTTTGTCCGACGTAACGCAGACCACTTCGCAACCGAGCGCGGCCGTGCGTTTGGCCATTGCGCCGATGACATCGTCCGCCTCGAAACCGGGCATTTCGGCCCGAGGGATCGAAAGCAAGTCCAGAAGCTCTTTGATGCGCGCCAGCTGCGGCACCAAATCGTCCGGGAAGGCGGCGCGGTTGGCCTTGTAAGCGTCGTACATTTCGTGGCGGAAGGTTGGGCGTTGCGTGTCGAAGACGACGGCCATGTACTCTGGCTTTTCCTTGTCGATAAGCGAGGTGATAATATTTGCAAAGCCGAAAACGGCGGAGGTAAGCTCGCCGGAGGCCGAACGCAGGGCCGAAGCGGCCATCGCATGGTAGGCACGGAAGACGATGGACATCCCGTCGATAAGGTAGAGTCTGTGCATTTATCTCTCGAATTTTTTTTCAAAATCAACAATTTGCAAATTACAGAATTTCGGCGGAATGCTGAAACCGTTTCGCGCAGTTTGAAATAAATAAAAGGTTCTATATCGTTTTAGTAGGTAAGATATTTGAACCGAGATTGTACATTAGAAATTTGACACATATGCTATACCCTCATCCCCAGCCCTTCTCCCGACAGGAGAAGGGAGTAAGAAAAGTTTTTATGGAAGTCCCTCGTCGCCCTTTGGGAGAAAGGGATTTAGGGATTGAGGGTTTTTCTAACGAATAATTTGGGTTGAATCTGAACACCTCCCCTTAGATCCCCTCCTTACCAAGGATGGGAAAGAAAACCATTGCCCAGCAATGGTTTTCAGGGGTGGTTAGAAATAATTCTCGAGATGAAAATTTCAAGATTTAGCTGCGAATGTTTTATTGGCGTATTAGAATCTTCCCATACAAAGTAATATAGAGCTTATAAAAAACCTCTCGAGCGCGCGGCCTGAGAGGTTCGTAGATCAAAAAGATAGTTCGATTAGAGATTAATTGGCATGTTCCAGCCGAATTTATCTTCGATTTCGCCGTATTGGATGCCTGTGATTGTATCGTAGAGGCGTTGGGAAATCGGTCCGATTTTATTGTCGTTGATGACAATATCTTCGCCTTTGTATTGCAGCATTCCGACGGGCGAAATAACCGCGGCGGTTCCTGTTCCAAAGACTTCTTGGAGCTTGCCCGTTTTGTATGCATCGAACACTTCGTCGATGGTGAGCGCTCTTTCGCTAACTTTCATGCCCCAATCGCGAGCCAGGGTGAGCACGCTGTCGCGCGTAACGCCGGCCAGGATCGTGCCCTGCGAGAGCGGAGGAGTGATGATTTCGCCATCGATGACGAACATGATATTCATTGCGCCCACTTCGTCCACGAAATCGCGTGTAACGGCGTCCAGCCAGAGTACCTGTGCGAAGCCGTCTTCTTTGGCCTTTTTGGCTGCGTAGAGCGAGGCTGCATAGTTGGCGGCAGTTTTGGCAGAGCCGAGGCCACCGCGGACCGCGCGGACATATTCGTCGGCAACTTTGATTTTCACTGGAGAAAGTCCTTCGGCATAGTACGAGGCAACTGGCGAGCAGATGATGATGAACCTATAGGAATCGGAAGCGTGGACGCCGAGGAAATTCCCGGAGCCATAGGAAACGGGGCGCAGGTAAAGCGATTGGCCGCGTTCCTTGGGGATCCATGCTTGTTCCATTTTCACGATTGCTTGCAGAGCTTCGAGGAAATCTTTCTCGTCGAATTCGGGGATGCAAAGCCTTTCTGCCGAATGGTTCATACGGCGTGCATTCATTTCGGGGCGGAATACGTTCACGCCGCCGGATTTGGTGCGGAATGCTTTCAGGCCCTCGAAGATCGATTGCCCGTAGTGAAGCGTGCAGAGTGTCGGTTCGACTTCCATTGGCCCGTAGGGTACGATTCGGTGGTCGTTCCATTTTCCATTATGATGATCGGCCATGAACACATGGTCAGAGAAATACACGCCAAAGCGCAGGTCATTCCAATTTACGGAATTGATTTTTGAGTTCGTATTTTTTTGAATTTTGATATCCATATTGCACCCTAATTTATATT
>CAZSWR010000017.1:0-31184 GCA_964610885.1 uncultured Hyphomicrobiales bacterium
CAAATCTTTTACTATTTCAAAGGTTCTTAACAAAAAGGCCGCCATTTGTGGGGCGGCCCGGATAAGAATCAATTCGAAACGAAATTATTTCTTCAGCGTATCGATAACCTTCTGAGCGATTTCTGCGCCGACTCTTTCTTGGGCTTCGAGCGTTGAGGCGCCAATGTGGGGCGTTACGGATACTCTTGGATGGTTAACGAGTGCTGTTTGGGCTTCGGTAACGGGTTCGTTCTCGAAAACGTCGATACCGGCATATTTCACTGTTCCGTCCTCGAGGGCTGCCAGAAGGGCTTTTTCGTCCACGACGCCGCCGCGGGCGCAGTTGATAACGATAACGCCTTTTTTGCATTTTGCAAATTCAGGAGCGCCGAGAGCTGCGGGTTCGCCTTTAATCTTGGGCATGTGCAATGAAATGAAATCAGCTTGGGCAAGCAATTCGTCTTTCGAAACCAATTTGACGTCTATATCGATTTCTTTGATGAAGGGATCGAAAGCAACGACCGTCATACCAAGGCCTATTGCGCGTTTGGCTGTTTCGCGGCCGATATTGCCAAGCCCGAGCAAACCAAGCGTTTTGCCTGTGAGTTCGATACCTTTGGCATATTCTTTTTTCGGCCATTTGCCCTGGCGCATTTCCGTGTTCGACAGGTTCAGGAATCTGCTGACGGCGAACATGTGCGCGATTGCCAATTCGGCAACGGAAATCGAGCTGGCGCCCGGCGTGTTCAGCACGGGGATACCTTTTTCTTTGGCATACGCCACGTCAATATTGTCCAATCCGACGCCGCCGCGTGCGATGGCTTTCAGGTGCCCACGGTCGATTACTTCGCGGGTTACCTTCGTGGCCGAGCGAACAATGATGGCGTCGTAGTTTGCGATTTTATCAAGCAATTCCTCGGGAGTGAGCTTAATGTCGTCCACCTCGAATCCTGCGTTTTTCAACATCACGAGTGCCGAAGCTTCAATTCCGTCCGATATTAATATCTTCATAATAACTCCAAAATAAATACCAAATAATGAACTTAAACTGCCATACTTTGGCAAACTCAAAATTACGAAATAAAACGTGAGAAAAAAAAATTCAATTATTCTAATAATTAAGATTCTGCCATAAGCGCATACTATCAAATGCAATTGGAAGCGCGGGCTATTGCCCTTCTGTGGTCTGATTTTGTGTCAGTTTTCCAGCTGCTATCTCAATTTTGCACGCACAAAAAAACTCCTTGCTTCGCCGCGGAAACAAGGAGCCAAATCGATACGAAACAGCGCTCGGGGCTTGTCAGAAGCCGTTTTCGAGCAGGCATTTCGTGATGTCGTCTATGAACACATTATCGGCCGAACCGTACCATTGCTCCTTCGGTATAAGCACCAAAGTGCCGTAAGTGGTTGGCTTTTCGGGATCGAACGATGAAGTCGCGATTTGCGATTCTTCTTCGGGCCGGTAAACGTTGTCCACGTCGTGCACCACGATGGTGGCAGAGAATTGCGTGAAGTTCTTCGAGTCCGAAGGTACCGATTCCCAACCGAAAATTGAAAATGGGATTTTGAATTTCATCTCGTAGCCGTTTTTCTTCAGCGATGATACTACCTTGATCGATTTGACCATTTCGGTTTGGAATGTATCGATATCGTCCGATGTCGCAAATTCCTTCACGTATGGTTTGATCTCGTAGAAATCGCCGGGCGAGAATTTGAAGTTATAAATCCCTTGCGCGGCAGGCTCTTCGAATTTAATCCTTTTGCCCTTGCGAATCCAGCGGTTCTCTGGTTCTTCCGTCTGCCCGGCATCGATCCAAAGCTCGACGTAATCGCAAGCACAGGAGTCGCTCTGGCATGGGACGACTGCATCGTCCGTAACGGTAACGGTGAAATACAGGTTCTGCTCGTCATAGACGGAATTGACAACGAACGAACAGTCCTCCGGCCCCTTCCAATAGTATGCGCCCTTGTTGACGTATTCCACTCGGTTGCTCGCCGGATACGCATTGAATCCTTTGAAAACCAAGCGGCCGCGTTCGTACGACGGGATGGTCAGGAAGTCCGAGGCGAACAGCTTTTTATCGTTATTCGTTTGCACGAATTTCTCGGTATTCTGCAAGGTTTGATAGTTCTTATATGTTTCGTGGGTCATGTCCTCGATGCGCTCCGTGGAGTACTCGTCGTTCAGGCAGAGCACGCCCGATTGGAAATTGTACGAGCTGATCAGCCAGTCGTAGAGTTTCCGTTTCTTTGTGATGTAGCAATTTCCGTCTTTGATAGCCACACCAATTTCGAGCGGCATTTCCACGTATTGGTAGGTGAAACTGCCCACCTTTTGGAGGTAGCCGTCCAGGTCCACAAACAAGAATATTAGCACGTTTTTCTCTCGATCCGATGAAAGCCTGATCGAAAGGGCAAAATCAGTGATTCCATCGCCGGAATAGTCGCCGACGTCCCAACCCCAGATCGTGAAGTCTGTGCCTTGTGGCAACTGTTTTTTGACGTCCGAAATCAAATCATCAGCAAAATAAGGCTCCAATTTGCGTTCCAATTCGGAAAACTTCGCACCTTGGGAAAATGCGCTAATTGCCGTCAACAAAACTATCAATGCTGAAAAGTAAAATTTCATTTTGTAACCATATCGAACAGGTTGACAAATATTTGTATTATATCATTTTGATCAAGTCTGTATGGCTGTCGCGAAGCCTTGCTCCAACTTGCGATACAACTTTGGCCGACGCGAGCGATGCCAAACGGCCCGCCTTTTCGGCTCCCAAGCCATTCGTGATACCATAGAGGAATGCGCCTGCATACATATCGCCCGCGCCTGTGGTGTCCACCGGGGTGGCCTTGAAGGCGGGAATTTCATACGTTTGGCCATCGAAACGGACCAACGAGCCATTCGCGCCTTTCGTCATGCAAACGCTGGGAACGGTGGCGCAAAGAGCCTCGAATGCGGATTGCGAATCGGGCTTGCCGGTGTAGCAGACGGCTTCGTTTTCGTTGCAGAAGACGAGGTCGCACATCGGCACTGCTTTGTTGAACCCATCGCGGTGGTTTTCGATCATGAAGACGTCCGAGAAAGTGAGCGACACCTTGGCGCCGTGTTTGCGTGCTTCGTCAACGCCGAAGAAAAGGGCTTCGGTGCTGGCTTCCTCCACGAATTTGTAGCCCTCGAGGTAGATCCATTCCGATTGGGCAATCACTTCCGGGTAAACGTCATTTTTGCCGAATTCGGCCGTTGCGGCCAGGCAAGTGTGCATCGAGCGCTCCGAATCGGGCGTTATCAACACGACGCAAGTGCCGGAGGCCCTGCCATCGAGGAATCGCGGATAGAGGTCGATGCCAATCTCTTTGAACTCTTTCGTATAGAAATGCCCGAATTCGTCGTTGCCCAGCACAGACGAATATGCAGAGCGTCCGCCAAATTTGGCAAATGCGATAATGGAATTGGCAGCCGAGCCGCCGCTGCAAATAGCGTGTTTTTTGCCGCGAAGCCGCGCGAGCATGTCCAATTGTTCCTGCTCGGTGCAGTGGCGCATCTCGCCAATTCTGATTGGCAATTCAGCCATTTCCTCGAAGCTGACCTCGAAAAGCAAATCGACAAGGGCATTCCCCAAACCGCAGAGTTGTATGTTCTTTCCCATTTTGTAAACTCGTTAATGTTATTATTTCATTTATTTTATATCAAAATCTTCGTATCGAATAAATCCGCTTGGCTACCCGGCAAAGGGGCATGACGCGCCGGAGCAACCGCCACCCGAAGCGCACGACGGCACGCTTTGCGATTGGCCCTGGCCCATGAGGAACGCACCGGCAGAAATCAATCGATTGGCCTTGGGCGAACCGCAGTCAGGGCATTTGATCTCTTCGGAGTCTTCTTTCACCTTGAAAAACAGTTCGTATTTCCTGCCGCATTCTTCGCATTTATAAGCATATATAGGCATAATAATTCCAATATATCCAAAAAAACAAAAATACGAATTTTCCCGAGAAATGGTTACGCATTTTTTCGCGCGATAGATTGCAACTCCTTTGGAGGGCGCTCGCTGAAGGAAAACGCCAGCGGCATGGAGCGAAGGATATGCGTGAGTTAAACAAAGCTCTATGGCGTTTTGTTTGGGTAGATTCCAATACGCCTATAAACAGTCGCAGTTAAATCTGGATTTTTCATCTCGAGAATAGTTTTCAGACCACCCCAAAAACCCTTCGCTGCGCAAAGGTTTTCTTTCCCATCCTTGGTAAGGAGCGGACAAAAGGGGTGGTTTTTAATTCAAGTATCTTACCCACACAAAAATATATAGAACCCAAAAAAAACTGGTACCACCACTTCTCAAGCGATGGTACCAGTATTAAATATTAAGAACAAACAAATCCCTCTCCCCTACTCTATTGGAGCAAAGAAAGGATTATTTCATCTGCGAAAGCTGGACGAACAGTCCCATCTGAGCATTGAATCCATTGCCACGAACAGACGAGGGGACGCCCTTGAGCGTGGATGATGAATTCAGATTCCAATCGGAAGTCTCGAAATTCATGGCATAGCCGCCGCTGAGACGGATCATAATTCCTTGCTGAATCATCCATTCCACGTTCAGCGTGGGCTGCACGTGCAGGAAAGATGCGTCGGCGCGGGCGAATTTGTTCAACGGGTCGTTTGCCAAGGTGAAGTCTTTCCAGTCGGCATCCGAATGCGATTGGTATTGCTCGACTGCCACCTTGCCCCAACCGAGGTTGACGCCAGGAAGCACCACGAAACGGGGGAACAAAATGAACCCATAGTCCACGTGCAACCCCGAAATGGCTATCGAGTAGTCCACTCCCTGCTTCACTGAGACAGTTTTCGTTTGGTCCGCCGGGTCCTGGACTGAGGCCGAGATTTCCACATTTTTCGCGCCAATCGAATTGAAATATCCAACTCTCCAGCCCGGTATCCACGGAATGCCCGTGAACACATTGAAGCCGTACATAAACGTAGGAGATTTAAATTCAGGGATTCCTGGGAAGGTCGTGGCCATCTGCTTGTTCAAATCATCGAAATTATTGAAAAGGAAACTGCCGGTGGCGCCCAAACCAATTGCAAAATAAGTCTCTTTTTGCTCTTCGAGGTTCGTTGTATATAGATCCAAAGTGTCGATTCCTTCGTCCATTTGCTGGTCTGTGGGCGGCTGAGCCATTGCGATCATTTTCGCCATAGGCGGCACGTTTTGCGCCACCGAAGCGGAGGCTGCGAGCGCTAAAAGAAGGGCCACAATCGGTACAAATCTTACTATTCTCATGTTTCTCCTCATTTTATATTCAAATAATTAAATTTTCGATTTTTTCGTCGATGCTAATATAACTTTTTTTAATGATTTCAAAAACAGTTTTGTTCAACAAAAATTATCGAACGAACATACACTGCATATTATATCGAATTAAATCGGAAAAAGTTACGTTCGCCCGAAAGCGATCGAAGTATTTCAGAAAGGAAAACCCCACCGTTTTCGAAATGAAAGGATGGGGTTTCCAATTTTATCGTTTCCGAATCGAATAAATTTTGCTGATGCCCGCCGCGAAACGGCCGGCTTAAGAGCATCGATTTACTCGCTTTGGACTTTGTTCAGCGGCAGAGTGATTTGGACAATGTTCCCTTCTTCGGCGCCGAATGTTTCGACGGTCATCGTCCCATTGAGCATACGGAAGCACGAGGCGGCCGTAGCGAAATGGAGCAAGACATCGTCCGAGTCCAGGCTGAGCGCATCCACCAAATTATTGGTATGCTTGCGGTAAACATCGATCAAATCGGTAACGGCCGGATTGGCATCTGTCAGGATTTGTACTTCTGTTGCGCCTTCGTATGGATTCTCCGAGGCAGAGATTTGGATTTGGGTTTCGTCTTTGCAACCGGAGAGCGCTGCGAACACCTCGACGAGAGCAGTTTGGAGCAATCCGAAATCGGAAATCACCTTGGCCGACGTGCCTTCTTCCATCATCTGGATCTGCACCTTACGGTTGTCGTACGCTTTTTTCATATCGCCGGTGGCTGAGGCCAACACCTTCTCGAACGGAATCGTAGCCAATTCGCGTTTGCTTTCGTCGCTCGCGCCGGAGACGTCGTCGATGTCCGAAATGAAGGCAAAGAGTTCTTCGGAGCTTTCCTCGGCCATCGATACGTACGAATCGCGTTCTTCGTCGGTGTCATAGATTTGGTTCGAGAGCAATTGCAAGTAGCCGATGATACCGGTCAGCGAGTTGCGGAGTTGGTGGCTCAGTTTCGTCATAAAGAACGATTTGAATTCGCTGGCTTCGCGAGTAATCTGTTCGGCCAACTGAATTTGTTTCGAGCGGAGGCGTGCCTGCTCTTCGGCAAGTTTTTCGAGCGTTACGTCGCGGCCAATCGCATAGATGAGCGAATCGGTTTTCGAGACGGTAAAGCTCCAATTGATCCACTTGATTTCGCCGGTCGAAGTTTTCATGCGATAGTCCACTCGTATGGTTTCTTCGTCAGCGGCTTGGGCAGCCTTTTCGTTGTAGGCGGCCAGGTCGGATTCGTTCTCGAATAGTCCATTGATGCTTTGGCCGATCATTTCGGCTGCGTCGATCCCAAATATGCCGTAGCAGGCCGGGTTCATCGACTTCCAAGTGCCCGATGGATCCAAAACAGCAATGATATCTTTAGACGAATCGACGATGCGCCTTTGCGAACGTGTGATGCGTTCGGCGATATCGACTGCGCGGGCCTTGCTGGTGGTTACCGACAGGATGAATCCAAAGAATGCAAAGCTGAGCACGACCGAGATCCCAAGCGCCAGCAATGGAAGCATTCTCTGGAACGAAGTGGAGAAATCCGGTACCGAACGGAAACGAATCTCCATTGTCCTATCTGCCAGTTTGAAACTGAGAGGATATTGATGCTCGGGTTTGTAGTCGGCCTTGTATTGGTCGGCATTTTTCGAGCGGAAAACGCAAGTCTCTTTGTTCGAAGCGTCTTTGTCGTATATCTCGAATACAATGCTCGAATCCGTTGGGCTGCCCCCAGCGATGGCTTCGGTGAAGAACATCTTGTGGTCGATTTCGAGCAAGACCATACCTTCGTAGTTTTTGCGTTTGTCTTCGAGTGTTTCGATGGGTTTGCCATGTTTGTACACCGGGCACATGTAATAGAAGCCGACCGTATCCGGGTCTCGCATCGTGAAAACCGGCGTCGTTACCATCATATTGTTATCGCGGGACTTGGCCATGATTTCGCGCAGCATTGGATTGACAAGGAAGTCCTTTCCGAGCATGTGCTGGTGTTTGATTTGCGGCACGATGTACAGAATCGGGGCATATTCCTCGCGCTTGCCGGCGGGCTTAATTGCATAATCGTAGAAAACTGTCCTTTGGGCATAGTACAGGAAATCGTCCGTCAAGGGCATGGTTTCCGTAGGAGTCCTTTGCACGTAGATCATGCTGAGCAGCGATGGATAGGCCTTGGTGGGCACTTCGCCATAGAGCGTGAAATAGTCGCGGACGACCTGTTCCATACTGTTGAAAATACCCTGCAAAGACCGCATGATTTCCGTATTGACCTCTTGCTTCTTGTCCAATCGGGCCATCACGGACGATGTTGCTTTGTCGAAAGTATTCTTTGAGTCCTGCGATACTTTATTATTGAAAAATTGATAAACCAAGAAACTGAGGGCGAGAAATATTGCTAAAAGAATATATGCGGGATATGTCTTCGAGAATTTGAAAACAATCCCTTTCGAATCGCCCGCTTGCTTCAGAATCGCATCGTATGAATTGCCTTTCGGCATGGTATCATTTGCCATAATTTTCTGTTTTTAATTAGTATCAAAATTTCATGATTTTCTAAATAATTCTTGCTCAAGGGAATAAGAATTGGGTTCTATATTTCCTTATTTGAGTTGCCCAAAGGGCAGATGCCACATTATGACAGCTTTACGTCTATAATTTCAGTAACTTCCGAAACGAATGAAGATGTATTGATTGGTTTCGGGATATAAGAATCGAATCCCAAAGCGATAAATTTATCGCGGTCGTTTGCTTGGGCGAATCCTGTTACAGCTATGACTGGTATCTTGTCCCCTTCGTTCAGAGTGCGGATAAGGGCCAATACGTCGCTACCGTTGACGTCGGGCAGCAGGATATCTGTGATCACCGCAAGAGGGCGGTTGGCCTTGAGCCAATCCATGCCTGAAGTGCCATCGGGAAAATCAGCAACCTGGAATCCGGATTTCTGCAAGAGCGTGCAAAACAACTTTCGAATTGGCTTGTTATCTTCAATAATACAAATTGGTAAATCTTTTGCGAACATGTTTATTCCTAATTTTTCAAAATATACATCAACTTAAGATAGAAAAATAAACCTTATTTAATAATAAAGCAAGGATTAATTTGAATTATTTCAAAATTGCGAATTATATGCCTGTACTTGCGGTACCGCTATTGCATTATTTGGTAGCTGTTGATAAAGAATTATCATCCTTGCTCACCTCGCATTGGCAAGGGGAGGGGCTATGGGTCAGGTGAGGCAGCAGAATACGTTATGCGTTATGAATCAAGTATTAACAGCATCTGGCTCTCTCCCTCGAAGCCCAATCGTACCCAGTTTTCAATCAATTCTCACTAAAGAACCCTCCAGCCGCGAGGATTACTTAGGCAGTATCACGATTTCCACACGCCTGTTGGCTTTCTGGCCTTCGGCAGTTCGGTTATCTCTATATGGCTGGCGAGAGCCGGCATCGCTATAGAGCAGCCTGCGCCGAGGAATACCTTTTTTCTCTAAATACTTCACGACGGCCATTGCTCTGTCTTTTGCCTTTTTCTCAATCTGTGCGGTTGTGCCCTGGTTGTCGCTGTGGCCAACGATTTGGAGCCTTGCCGAACCATTTTTCTTCATATATTCGACTATAGCGTCGAGTATTTCTTGCTGGCTTTTGCTCGGGCTGGACTCGAATTGCAATCTCTCGGTTTTATTCGGAGAAACAGTGTATTCTTTTTTAGTCTTTTTCACCTCTGGCACTACAGTTGGAGGTAGTTCCTGGATACTAACGGCAGGCGTTCCCGAGGTTGCCACTTCGATCTTCTTCTCGAGAGAATACGCCTCGATTGTGCCAATGGATTTGGCCACATAAGCCATCTCAGGCACGCTGACGGGGAGTTCGGAACGGCCCGAAGCAAGGTAGATCGGCGGCGGGACGTAGGTCGGATCGAATCGCATTGTATCAAGTCTGACGTCGTCGTAGCCTAAGCGCACAGTAACGCCTGTCCGCAACAATACGGAATTGCGAGAGGATCCCCATTCCGAGAAGATGCTCGTGCCGGAACTGATCTGGGCAAATGGCGATAAATATACCCTCATTCTGTGGTCGATGTCCACGATGTACATATCGAACCCCACGCCGAGGTTCACGCCCACACGGAATGAATTCGGCTCTTTGGCCAATTTCCAAGTATCTTTTATGACAGAACCTGTGTCGTTGAACTGATTTATATACTTCAAATTGTACGAAGCAAGAAATTCCAAATCAACTCCACCCATCAGGAAAATATTCCCGATCGGCAGGGTGTAGCGGGCAAATGGGGACATGGTGATGTAGTTGTATCCGATCTGCGCTTCGAATTTTTGCTTAGTGGGATCGGTTGCAAGGGGTGTCGTTTCCGACGCAGAATACCTGTAATCGAGGAAAGCAAGCCGAAGCCCTGCGCCCCAAATCTCTCCGGGAGGAAGGAAATCGCCCTCGATACCCAAAAACAGGCCACCGCCCCAACCTTTCGAAAAGTCTAAAAGTTTGTTGGTTTGGTCTTGGTCCCGCCGAGGATTGCGCGGCATGGCGAGGTTCCCAAAGTACGCGTTGGTATTGATTCCGCCAAATGCACCGAGCCAATACTTGCCGTGCGCGCGAAAATATCGGACAGTGTCTTTGTTCGGCAGATTCCTAAAGTCAGTAAAATCGCCCTTGGGGATTTGCGAAAACAGCCCGCATGGCAATGCAAGAAAAAAGCCAATAAGTACTAAACTATATTTAAGTCGATATTTTTTCAATCACAATCTCGTTAATAATGAAATATATAGAATGCAAATCAAATGAACAATCGTTTTGACAATAACAATTGATTGCTTTTAATGAACAAACATAATCTTCTTCCCTGCTGAATACGTCGGCGAAACCAATCGCAGCATGTACCAACCGCTGGCGTTGAATTTCGTATCGACACGGAATTCGTGGTACCCTTTCGTCAGGTATTCATCCAATATCGTACCGATTCTGACGGCAATCAGGTTTATCAAATCCACCCGATAGTACCCGTCTTCGTCGGCATAAATTTTCAAAGTCATCTCGGCATCCGCCGGGTTTGGCCCGGCCACAAAGTGGTCGTAGTTCTTGTCGGGATTTCTTTCCATGTACCCATTTATCGGGATGGTACGGAAATCGTCATTCCCGATCAGTTTAAAATTTTCAATTCGAATTTCGCCGGATTCGGCCACGGCCGGTATTGCCCTGGCCCTGAACGATGCAACGACACCGCCGGCGCTGTCTCGGTTGCTTTCCACACTCAAAGTATCAAAAACTGCGCCACTGCGAACAGCCCGAACGTCCCCGGATTCGGCCCACAAAGAGCCGGCCGGAACCAAGGCATCGAACTTTACGCCTTGGATTCGCTTCCTCGCCTCCGGCACTCGGCCGTCGCATGCGAATCGGAATTCAAAATCGGACACTTCCGAAGTCTTCTGCGGAACCACAGGCGCGGAAATCGTGGCCGGATACAGCACTCGGCATTTCCAAATCGACGTATCGCGCACGAACTCGAAATTTTTCCATATACAGATGGAATTGCTACGCCCGCCGCTAAGGATTGTATCGCCATGGATGGAGTATTCGGCGCAAAGTATTTTACCGGAATCGGCAAGCGTTGGGCCGATTTGCATGCCGTCGTCCAAGTCCCACTGGCAAAGCGTACTGTCCAGCGATGCGGTCATAAAAACAGGATACTCAGGATGGAACCGGCTGACGCGCAGGTGGCCTGTGTGCTTCGTGATTCGCATGATTTCCTTACCGTCGGCCATTGACCACAGCCGAGCAGTCCTGTCCACGCCTCCCGTCAGTGCCAGTTTGCCGTCCGCAGATACGTCGCAACTCCAGACCAGCAGGTTCTGGCCATTGTTCTCGCCGTGCCCAACCAATTTTTGGCTCAAGCCACCTCTGCGCCAATCCCAGATATTAACCTCGCCATTGGAACTCGCCACGAGCAGGTATTTCCCGTCCGGCGAGAACCTGACTCGATAGACGCTGAATGTGTCGGCGTTGCGGAAGACTCTGATCGCATTCAGGCTGTCCGGCGAAAAAACATAAGCACGGCCGTCGTAGCTGGCCGCTGCGAAAATGCTTTCTGTGGGATGGCTCGCCACGCATCGAGCAATGTCGTTCATATTCTCCGAGCCGTAGGAGGTTTTCGTGCCGGACTTCCTGTCCCATAGCACTACGGAATTGCTTTCGGCAATCAGCACGGTGTCGCGGTTGTGCATGAACGACGCATAGTACGTTGTCTTTCCGCCCATCATGGCCGAATCCACTATTGCGCAACTCGCTGCGTCACGAACGACCACCCGGCCGTCCTTGCCCGCAGTAATGAATTGGCTGCCATCGGGCGAGACCTCGACGGATCGAATCTCCAACGAGTGGGCATTTGGAATTTCGCGGATGAATTCAATCGGCTTGATGCGAATCGCTATCGATTTGAACATTATGTTTTGATTATCAAAGTACGGCACCCCGAAACTAACGCCGCTGCGTTTCGTCTGTGGCGCGATTTCGTTCCACTCGGCTCCGCCGTCTGTCGAATAGAAAAGATGCGCCTTGAAGACATCATTCTCGTCCCAGCGGCAGGCGATTTCGCTGCCCGCGAGCAAAGTGTCCGTCGCCAAAGGATATTCGATATATGAAGCAGATGCGGCGCGATTGGCCGCGAAAATCCCTGCGAATAATACAATATATTTCAGTATTCTATACTTCATAATTCAAACAACGAAACAAAGAGCTTTTTACTTTACCAATTGCAATTTGACCACAGCAATCGAACTTTCCACAGCAGGGTCGTCCACCGGCTTGGCAAAGAGGACAACTTCATAGAGGCCCTGCGAGGCCTTTTCGTTCACAGTGAAATCTACAGTATGAGGATGCTCACGGTCGGGAGTCCTTGCCCTATACTCATTGTCTATCAACACCTGAACCAATTCGCCCGTAATATCGAAAACCTTCGCGGTCATATAGACGTCATCGTCCACAAGGTATTCGATCGTCGTCCTAATAGAAAAAGGATTGGGCTTGGCCTCTGCGTGTGTGATGACAGAACTTGGAATATAGACACAGGCCGAATCCAAGAAGCGGATCGAGCTGTCGCGCATGTCTTGATAGTGCAGTCTGTAGCAGTATTCCTCACCTCTGTATTGCACGGTATCGTAATTATATTCATAATGAAAAGACCCGATCGCAGTCCCTTTGCCCTTGAGCGAATCGAATTCGTGTTTTCGATAATCGACGACAGTGTCGGAGTAAACCACTTCTTCCATGCTTCCGCCATAGGGTTTGAGGCCGCGAGAAATAATATAGCCAAGGTTATAAGCCTCGCTCGTAACGTCCCACAACAATTGGACTTTCCTGTTGCTCGCATATTTTGCCTGGAAGTCCACGCCCTCGAAAACCGGATCTTTGCCGGAATCCACCAAATAGCGCACGGCAGTATGGGAGTTGTCGTCCATCTCCATGTTTTCGGCAGCGGAGGCGTATTTGATAAAGTCGGTCAGCAGGCTGTCCTGTTCCAATTTGAACGCACAGGCTTGGAAATCGAAAGCGGGCATACGCCATGCAAATTTGTTCGAAAGGTACGCCCCATCCGATGCGTGGAGCACGAAAGTGCCGATGCGGATGTCTGTATCGAGCGGGAATACAGCGCAATCGGCAATGCTGTCCGGGCCGACGGCCACGATAGAAACCCTTCCCTGCCGAATGTTCGTCGCCAGCGTGTAGGCGTCTGAAGCAGGTCGATTGCCAGCCATGGGAGCCGTCCGCAGGTTGCTCGAACCCGGAACATACGAAATGGAGTAATCACTGGCATCGATTGTTTGCGCAGTGTCTAAGAACTCAATCTCGAAAGTAGCATTGGCAAACCTTCTCCAGGAAGTCGAATTGGAACGAAGCAATACATCGAATGTAATGTCGCGCGAAGTAGTGAAATGTGCATTATGAATCTTCGCTGTCGCAATCGTATCCCGATTCTGCGCGATGCAGGGCGCAAGCGGAAGTATTAAAAAAAACACAAAGGCGGCAATAAGCCTCCCAAATCTTTCGCCTAAAGTGGCATTTCGCAATATGTCATTGTGCTTCAACAATTAAGTGACGGTCCTCCCTATGGCGTAACAAGCGTGATACGGCCACGGTTATTAAGAATAAAGTTCAGGTCGCGAGTGTTAATGATGCCGCTCAGGTTCATGTCGTAGGACTTGTAACTCGGCACGTCGATTGTCTTGTTTGTCGGGTTGTACAGCACGTCCCAGCAGGAAAGGTAGTCAGTATCGTCAATTTTGCCATCTCCATTAACGTCTCCGGCTATCATTCCATATATTATTGAATTATCGAGTTGCTTGGCCAATGGCTTTACGGCGTCAGTATGGCCGAAGAGCACTCCGGGCTTGGAGAAATCAAGCTCTGTGATGGTGGTATTCGCGGCCATGCGGACAGGATTCTCTGTGATGACAGACAAGTGGTTCCTGTGGCGCACCACGATATAGTATTCGTCGTCGGTTAGGAAGCGTTTCGATAAGTACATCGGCGAGTTCATGTTCGCGTCCATAAGCTGCCCGCTTTTCAGCAGCAGCCCGGTAACATATTTTGTATCTCCGCCGATTTGCTTGGTGCGGAACTCCAGAACCACCCAATCGACAACCGAATCCGGTACGTTCCGCAGGTAGTACGAATTGCGGTTCGGATCCAAATTGTACGGATAAATATTCGGCGGCACGGACGGCACCAACGATTTCGCAGCTAAGTCTGCCGCCATATTGCCGTTGCGGTATGGCCCCTCGAGGAAAATTCGTGTGGCAAGTATCATACGCGAGAAATCGTCGAACCCGATCGCAAATTCGCCGAATGGGGTAACCGAATCGGCAGTGCTGTAGGCCCAGCGGTACAATGTGTCCCATTTTGCCGGGACGACTGCGTATTTCATATCTTCCCACGAATTATCAATATACCGCTGCAATCGCAAATCCTTGAAACTCAAGTTGCGCGTTTCGTTCACGGCTGTGTCGATATCGGAATGGCGCCAGGCGTAGCCAATCGTTGCAAATATCTGAGTGGAAACCGGAACATTATACTCGTCGAGCGGTGTCATCTGTATCAGGCGGTGCACCTTGTCTGTGCCGCCCGGAGATTCTGGGAATGTTTTCCTTTTCACGCGAAGGGTCATGCTTTTGGTTTTGCCAAGTGCCTCTTCGCTTGGGAATTCGAGAAAGGTATAGGAATTATTGAAGAAAATTCTTTGGGCCACGGGCAAGTATGTACGTTTGAACGAACCGACCACCTCGGCGTTGTAGCTCGAGAATTCGGGATTTGTCCGCCCGTGGTATGTAAGCATATATTTATCGGTCTGTGTGGGTTCAGTATTAATATTCTCGCTAAGCTGCAAAGTTTTGTTCACAGTAACGTTGCGGTCGAGCGTAATGCCGCCCAAATTGTCCACAGAAAGGCTGGAAAGCACGGACGTATCCCGAGGGATCTCCGGCCCAATGGTCATCGGAGCGCCTCCGGCATATTGCACATTCACCGTGGAATCGAAAATCGGCGCATAGGCAATGGAAGCCCCTGAAATGCGGCGTATCGTGGAACCATTCTCCATCTTGAAGTTATTCAGAGAATCGTTCCTCAGCACGCCACGCGACAGCACAAGCGAAGAGCCAATCCTGAAGCCGCCGCCCTTCACCACGTCCACTCCGTTGGGGTTGTCCATGTCCACTCGTGTGAAAAACCCTTTGCCCTGTATGTCTTGGGATTTCTTTTCGTTGACCACGCGCAGATAATTGTCCCCGACAATGCCGCTCCGGTTCGCAATAGGGCCGGCAGCCTGCGGTGTTACGACACGCCTGGTTACCCAAGACGTGTAAAGGCTCGTGGAATCCTCCACAATAAGCGAGTCCTGCACGATTAGCGGCAGCACTTGGCCGAGCTCGTTCGTATCTGCGTCAGAAATGAATTTGTCGGTTTTGTTCTTGATCACTAATTGATAGAATCGGATATTGGGAATCTCTTGGCGGTTGTTTTTCTCGAGGAATTCGAAACGGCCCGTATCCTGATGGTTCAATGCCTTCACCTGCCCGTTCTTGACGCGGATCACGCCCGAGTTGATGATCTTGCCGCCGGTATTGTCCAAAGATTGGGCAGATAGCTCGCCGCAGGCAAGAGCAAAGAAGAGTATTAATATCGGATACAGTGTTTTCATTATTTATTTGATCAATTGTCAAATCGCCTCTCCCGCCCCCTCCCCGCGGCGAGCGCGGGGAGGAACGAGAAAGAAATTCATTATTGGTTGCAAATCTCGATGATACCTTTGTTCATCACGCCACCATGGTTGATGATACCACCAACGGAGATAACGTTTTGAATAGCAGTATTAACCGGACGTACCCAGAGGCCTTGGATGCTTGTTGCCGGGGTTGCGGCAAGGTCGCCAAGAGTGCTTGCCGGATCGTTCGACATAACACCAGTGTTCAAGTTTGTAAGGTCTCCGGTGATACCGAATTTGTAGTTATTAGCATAATCCGTATCGGCACCGTCGATAACGAGGCCAGGGTTGGTGAATCCGGGGGCAACGGCGATAATCGTTACGTTGCGAGCGGAGGCATTGGTAGCGACACCGTTACTGTAATCTCTTTCGGGACCAATATAGGCATTTGCGCCAAATTGTGCAACGTCGTTACCTGTCCAAACAGCGTGGCGGACAAGGACGTCGTCGTCATAAGCAGGCATTACGTTTTCATCCCAAGTTGCCGGATCGGACCAACGTCCGTTTGCAATTGTTTGGACGGCACCTGCGCCAAGGACAATGTCGGAATTCAAAGCAACGTCAGTATTGTTACCTGCAGCCGTTACGCCTTGGGCGACAAGTGGCGCCCCTGTACCGCCATAGTTCTGGCGAACCCAGTTTCCGGCTTCGTCGCGGGCGTAAGAGGTACCTGTCGGGCCGTTAAGCTTTTGCTTGGCTTCGTTAATATCGTATGCCTCGAAGAATTTGATCTTGCTTTCCCTTGCCGCGGTGGTGGGAGCTGCTGCGATTTCTGCGTCTGTGTAACCGATTTCCAAAGCTGACAAAGTAGGAGCTCCGCCGGCCCACAGCACGCGAACCATTCTCGGCAACTCGATTTGTGCATCGATATCATTACGATTCAAAGTATTGAGAGGAACTCCGGGAATCACACGGAATCCGAATTCCGTGGTAGGAACTGTAGCGAAAGCAACCTTGGTATGGGCATTGTTCATGGTGTAATCGCGACCGGTTACCATTGTACCGATAAGTTTCATGTTACCTTGGATGTACTGAGTATTATTTGTTACAGCATAGGTAACATCTTGGCCAGCTGCGTGGCCGGTTACATCTCTATAGAGAGTATTCCCGGGAGTTGCAACATCAGGAGTCATGAAGAGGTTGGCAGCACCGGCCATAGCTAAGTCATTACGCATATAGATATCGCCATCGACAGTTTTGTTGCCGCCGCCGCCGATTGTAAGGTTAGCATAATTATTCGATTGAAGTGTACCCATCACGACTTGCGCTGCGGGGTTGTCATAGATAACTGTCGAAGCGTTGGCAAAGGTAACGTTTGTCCTTTGGGCATAAGGAACCTCGTTGACAAGTGTACCGGTAACTTGAAGTGTCGTTCCGCCCGTACCGAGGTACAATTGGCCGTCTGTTACCGTTCCATCGTCGATTGTCAAGGAGTTATTAACAACAAGGTCGCCTGCTGCGCCATCTGCCACTTGGATGCGGCCAAAAGACGTTGCGCCGACATTGTCGTTACCAAGGACGGTAGTAGCACCGTTAAGAGTAACATTTCCCGTTCCTCCAACTGCAAAATCGCCATAAGGATTAATTGTTACAGTAGAAGAAAATGCTGCTGCGGCGCCACCCGATCTCATCTGAATTGCCTCAGTTGTTGTTGTCGGGTCTGCCACAACGACGATTCCCGCGAATAGTGAATTAGTGTTACCGGTTGTGTTGTAGCTCAGGTCGTCATTCACACGAAGCTCAGACGTTCCGGCCATTTGGATGTCGTTACGGACCACAACGTTACCACTATTCGCGCCGGCAACGAATTGGATTGTTTTTTGGGATGCACCGAAGAGGTCTAACTTGTCGTAGTTATTGTCTCCACCTGCGGTCGCGCCTTCAGCGAAGATGTTTTGGGCAACATCCCCACCGTAGTGGAAGGTGCCGGTATATGTCCTGTTCCCGCCAGATGCAAAATACCCATTACCGGTAGTCATACTTGCATAGAGGGCAGCGCCGCCGAGAGGGGTGCCATAGCCATTACCCATGATGTACACGCCATCATTAATGGTTTTCGTGCTGACGCCGGACATCATAAGGTTCGTATAGTACATTGGAGCCACTGTTTGGGCGCCAGCAGTCGTACGGCCATACTCGACGATACCCGGCACAGGATTGCCGGATGTACCGATATTGTTTGTACCACCATTGTTGGATACCTGCGATGTGGCGCAGCGCAGGCGGATAACGCCACCATTTGTGCCCACTTGATAGACGGCACCGGCGGTGGTATTCTCGAAGTTGCCGGTTTGAGCTGAAGCATCAATCGAGAGGAACGCCAATGCGCCCATCGTTGCCGCTGCTATCCGGCTTAATTTGGAAAATCTCTTTTTCATAATAACCCCTTAAAAAATAATTTAAGAATATAATTTATTGTATCTATTACTAATTTTCATCGGATTCAAAGAACCCTCCTATCCTACAAACGCAATTTAATAAAGTCAAGAAACACTGTCAATACGTAGAAATACGTAATTATCTTGTTTTTATAGAGTAATCTATCGTTATGTACTGTATTTTTTCCCATATTATTTTATTGCCCAATGTCAATAACGCCACTGTTGATTATCAAGTGCTTGTTATATACATTCTTATATACAGTAAGGGCATCCAACCCCTCTGGAATTGCTAGTGTTGAACCAATTTCATTGTGCATATTGCCTCTGGCGAGTATCTTCTTGGTTACGAAGCGGCTTCCAAAACCGTTCAGCAGCAGGTTCCCATAGCCCTCGCCAACGGAGCTTGAAGCGTCGTACATCAGAAGCGGGACGTTCGAAATGTCTTGATTGTCCCCAACGTACTCGAACCAACTGTCTTCTCCGAGCGAATAGCCTGTGAAGAGATTTACTACGTCAATGGCCGCATTCGCCCCTCCCACTCTAATGTACGCTCCGTCTGCTAAGGTAAACTTCCCGGTATTCGAAGCGCTACCATTAGCTGTATTCGTACCTAACGATAAGACGCCCGAGAGCACAATTAAATTATTATCGACAGTAACATTCTTATCGGCTCTTACGGCATTACTTCCCGCGGCGCCTGTGTTATTGACCACCAACGTATAAAGGTTTGCCGGAAGCCCGCTTCCATATTTCTGGTCGGTTGTTCCGTTGTAATAATATATCGCATTCGGATTAAAGCCACGAGTCGTGGTTTGAATATTTCCAGTACTTTCGCCCGAAAGCGCTATACCGTCTGACGATCCTATTCCAAGTGTTGAGTGGTCGCCAATATTGAATACGTTTCCAAAAAGCGTGTAATTGCCAGTGAACAAAGTGCCTGTATTCGTAACGTCCGTACCGAGCGACACACCCGAGACGTTCGGCGATAGGTCGAGAGAAACGACGTGGTTCCCCAAATCGTCATTTCCGCCGCCGATGATAACAGAGTCCTGAGTGTTGTCCGGCCAAATGCCCGGTCCGAAAATCGGTTGCAGCGATGCGTGCGGGTGCGGCGCGTAAGTCCAAGTATTCGGGTCGTCCCAATTGCCTGATTGGCGGCTGAAAAAGATGCGGCGGAACGCTTGGTCGCTGCCGATTATCCAATCGCCATAGAAATTCGCATAGGCCAAATCCGATGGCGTGCTGAACGAAAGGCCGCCCATGTTGATCGACCAACCGCCGCCCACCGGATACGTCATCCAGAAGCCGCCCAATTTTTCTTTGAATGGCCTCCAGCGCCCGACTCGGCCGAAATCTGCGCCAACCACTTCGTCGGCAGGAAAATGGAAAGTCCAACCGCCATTGATCTTGGCCGTGCTTGTGTCCACCGCCCAATACCTACGGAGGTACGAAATGCCCGGCGTGGACGAAATGCCAATGTGAGTGCCGTCATATGGGGCTGCGTGGCTTCCTTCGCTGGTCCGAACGGCAAGCAGTCCGTTTGTACCGGCGCCACCGCCGGCGAAGACTGCCCTTGCCAACCTGTTCGTTCCGCCCTCAAGCGATCCGACCGGAAACACATAAGAACCGGACGAGAGCACATTCCGATAGAGCATTCCACTTGTCTTCGATGTGCGGACAAACCGCGAATTGCCGTAGTTAATGATTGCGCTGTCCGTCCTCGTGTCGTAAACAATCATGTCGAGGCTGTCGCCAAGCACGAAATAGTTGTCGTCGCGAAGGAAGTTTAACGATTTGTTTATGTAAATCTGATTATTCAACGCACCGTTGAGCCTGAGGCCCTCCACGACTGCGCCGTTCTCTTTGTTCATCTGCAACACGTTGAAAGCAAGGCCCGCCGCGTTGCCAAGGTACAACCGGCTGTCCTTCGTGCCGGACATCGTGAATATGCCCGCCGCTCCCGGCTCGAAAGCTGTATTGTTCCATAGCGAGAAATTGCCATAGAGTATCAAACTCCTGTCGCCGGAGGCCAACCTGCCGTGCAGCACTTGGATGGAATCGCGAATCTTGACGGCTGCGGCTGTTTTGTTGAACGTAACCGTAAATGTATTCAAACCGGTGTTATCGACGATAATCGACGCAACAGAGTCGGGCAGCCCCAACCCAATGGCTTGGGATTTCGTGTTGTAGTAAACATATTTGCTGACGCCATATTTACGAGTCGTGGTTTGGATCACTCCCGATGGAGTCCCCTCGAGCGAAAGCCCATCGAAACGTTGCATACCCATGATACAACTGTCCTTCAGCTCGAAGGCGATACCGCGAATCAAGTTCAATTCCCCATCGACGTATAGTTCGCCCGCTTCCATGCCCGCAGGCTTTTCGACGGTGATTGCGCGCACTTCGATGAACGGAACGCCGGTGGGCACCGTAACCCGCTTGCCATTGCCGATATAGACTTTGTCTGTGGCCGAGGGCAAGAATCCCGGCGCGCGAGTCGGCGGGTCGTAGATATTGTAGCCGGAGAGAGACCATGTGTCGTAGTCCATCCAGTTGCCCGATTGGTAGCTATAGAAAGTTACGCCCGAAGGCTCGCCGATAATGAAATCTCCGAAAAATCTATGCGTAATCGATTTAATGGTCGAATCAGTTTTCACAGTGGTTGTCGTTGTAAACCAATTGCCCACGGTATCGTAGCCAGGAGTGCGGCGGAAATGCTCGAGGAACGAAAGAGTAGGATTCCGCCCAATCGTGTCTGACGGCAAAATATAGTACGTTGTCAGATTATATGTCCTCCCGCCCAGGTCGAATCCGGTGCCGGTATTGACGTTCCAGTATTTTTGAATACTATTGTCGTTCCTGACCAAAGAATCGCCTGGGAATTCGGGGTGATTGAAGTCGTAATGAATCGCTCCGACCAATCCGGCCGAGCCGCCCGAACCGACACTCTCGAAAAGCACAGGCCTGTACGACGATACGGCTGTACTGCCGCCCACGGGGAAGAAGACCGAACTGGCCCCGACGTCCACATAGCGATACAGCCGGCCATCGATGTGCCCGCCGCCATTCTGGAGCAGGGCCGCCGACGAACCGCCCGAAGGGCTGATTTCGAGGTACTTATTGTTGGTTCTGGAGTTAAAAAGCGCAGTATTGCCAATGCCGAACTCGAAAATATTCCGCACGACCAGGTTCGAATTGCCCGTGCCGAGCGCGACCAGTCCGCCATTAGTTTTCTGAACGGTAAAATTGAAAAGTGTCAAGCCTGAGCCTGTTTGGTTGAAAATTGTCTGAGTATTGGCATTGCCGTTGAGCGTCAGCCGTCCATTTGTCGAATTGAAAGTACCGTAGTTGATCAGGTCTCCGCCCAGAGCAAGCGAATTACCAAGGAAACTGACCGAGTGGTTTGCGTCCACGTAGTAGTTGTTCCTTACGGTGAATTCCATCTCGTTGAAAGTAGTAGATGCTGGGCTTCCAACTGCATTAGCCGAATGCAACATATAGACGGGCATCGTGCCCTTCAGCTTGATCGGATTGTTTGCGGCAATTGTGGAGTCTCCTGCCTGGATGATACCACCGGTCATACCGCTACCGTTTGTAGCCGAAACGTAGAAGTCGGCAATTGCACCCAAGACACCTTTTGCGATAATAATCCGCCCTCCGGGCATATCGAACGAAGAGCCGACGTTGCCCAAATCGAATCCAATTTTCGTAGAATCGGTGCTGCCAAGGCGGAGGACGCGAGTCGTGCCGTTCGTATCCATAGAGAAGTTGACCGTGGACGCTGTCTGGTACCGCGAGAGCGATCCGGCAATATCCAAATATCCATTGTTGGCTTTGATGTATGAACCAGTATTGTAATACAACCCTTCGCCGGGCGCATCGCCGATGGTAAAATTGCCGCCTTTGAGTTCGATAACCGAATTGAAATCAGTAATAATATCCGAACCGGAAAGTATCAGTCCGACGTTGGAAGTGAACCCTGAATGTTTGCCCATTTGGAGCGTGTTGGCGCGGGAGACGTTCACCGTTGCGTTCACGTTGTGCACGAAGACGCCCGTCTGCGGCACAATTTGGAAACCGGAATTGCTCGTGGTTGTGGCCGCCGAGAAGCTCAAAGAGTTATTGATGAGCGAATCGGAAAGCAGCCTATTTTTCGCAAGAATGATCTTTCCAATGTCTCCCCAAGCGCCTTCGCCCACGATTTGTGAATTAAGCGAATCCACGAAAGCAATGGTTGTGAAGGCATTTGCCGCAGCATAGGTGTTTACTCCGCCGGTTGAGGTGTTGCTTAGGTTCCCCGGCAAATACAGAGTATCGTACCTTCCGGGAGTATTTGATCCGTTAAGGATAGAATTTTCGCTAATTGAAATAGCACTTGTTTTTAGCCATTTGATAAGTGGCGATGGCCCCATCGTTAGCGTGCCGACGCCCACAGCCGGGTTCGTCGATCCCAAGTTTATCGTATCGACCCGAGCGGAGTCCAGATTGTATGTTATCGTATGCCCATCGATATAGACAGTATCGTTAAGGAAGAGCTGGCTCGGATAGTACGACGATGGCGGCCCCGCGTGGCGAAGCACCGGATCGTTCGACCAATTCGATGGAAGATTCCAATTCCCGGTAGCACGGCTCCAGAAAATACGGCCCTTGAAGAAGGTCGGCGATTCGCCTGCCGTGAAGTCCCCTGCAAGAATGTTCGAATTGGTGAGCGTTATTGGCGAGGGCTTGGCAATAGGCGTGGTTCCCAAATTGATTTCCCAACCGGTACCTGTAATGTAGCAAGCAGGAACATATTTATTATAGTTACCGTTTATATCATCTGTATGATATGTGAATTGCAAGCTCGATGCCGTTACCGAGGAAATGCCTGCATAATCCACCGACCAGTATTTCTTAAGTATATTGTCCGAAATTCTGTTCGGGTGCAAGCCGGAGTGCAGGCGCAATCCGATGCTGGGAGTAGCCGCGTATGTCCCGGTCATGCTAATAAATGCAGGATTGTATATAGTATCGACACCCACAGGGAATGTAAATGATTTGGCTCCGGCAGCGTTAGTGAACAGTCGGGAAACGTATGCCCCATTCGCTCCGCCCGAGGAAACGAACATTCTCGTTTTGCCGAAAGTGCCGGTCAGAGTGGACGAGGCCCCAAGCACGAGCGAATCTCCGTCCGAAATATGTACATTATTATTTGTCGAATAATTAAACGTGCCGTTGACTGTTACTTTCTGATTTTTGAACACAATAACAGTATCCGCTGAGGATTTGTTCACCGTCAGGTTATTGAATGCCACAGGCGCCGATCCGCGGATTGTATCGCGTTGGTTCCCCAAAAGGTTGACGGTTCCAGTGCCGGCGTTGAAGGCATTTATTGAGTCGTGGACGAAATCTCCGTATAGGTTGATTGCGTTGGCGCCCACGCGCAGCTCTCCACTCTTCAGATAGACAGAATCAATAACGTTGATTGCTTTCCCAAGGTTGATAATGCTTCCGTTGTTCCTCATGGAATTCACGCCAAACGACATAACAGTGTTCGGAAGCCCCGTGCCGGTTGCCTGAGTTATAACATTATTATTATTAATGATCTCTACGGTATAGTCTTCGTATTCGCCATTTGAATTGCTCGATTGGTCGCAATCGTTTGTGGAAACCGAGACGCGCAACCGAGTGGAGCCGACAGTCGTTCCGGCGGGCACTGTGAACGTCCCCGTATATGATTGGCCCACTTGCCGATTGCTGAAAAGCCTTTCGGGCGCAGCATTTGTAAACCCGCAGTTACGGTCGTAATCGATCCATGCTTTGAAATATCTGTTCACGCCGTTATTGTTTGCAGTAACCGTAAGATTGTAGGTACTTCCGGCAACCAGTGTCACTTTGTTTTCCAAATAGTGATTAATACCGGTATTTGACCTGCGCAATCTGTCATCGGTTTGGTTGTCGAAGATTGATACGCCGCCGGGACTGGTCGTCGCTTGGACTCGAGTGATATAATTCGTCCGATTGTCTGGAGTGGTCGGTAGTGTGTACCTATAACCTGTATTGTGCGTATTGCCTGCTGCCGAATAAATCACGTTGCAACTGTCGTTGTAGGCAGCGTCCACAAAAAGCATTGAGACGTTACCTGTAGTCGATTTGTTTCCAGGCAGAATACCATCTGCTGATCCTATGATGAGTGTGCCGAATTTTTCGACAACGAAAGCATTTCCATGATAGTTATAATACCCCAAATCGAGCGTGCCGCCAGCCTCGACGTATGTGGATGGGCCAGTAAGGGCATTCACTGCGTCGTCGGAAACGGTCCAATTTGTCCCAACGTTGCAATCGAGGGTTACTTTGTGCCCATCGCCAATATAAGCGTTATCATATTGGCGTCGAGGCGTGCCGCGTATCACTGTATTGCCATTGAAAAGCCTGTAGGTAGAGTCTGCATAATTAACAGTGGAACCATAGCCCACGGTGGACCAAGTGGTGGGGTCGCTCCAATTGCCATCGCGAACGCTATAGAATGAATAGAATTGTTTGAGCGAGTCCTGCTGTCCGCAGATAAAGTCGCCGAGCAGGAGGTCGTTGCCGATCATTTCGCTGCTGCCGAATAATGTATTCACTGTGGCAGCGTTGCAATAAGCGAGGCCACCTGCCAGAGCGCCTGTATAGGTAAACCTCGGAGATTTAGATAAATCGCGAGTATCCGTACAGAAAGTTGCCCCGTCGTTACTGGCTCCATTTGCTGCATACATGGGCTGCCAATCGATTCCGCCTGTCCATTTCCGCAGATACGACATTTCGATACAGCCCCAATAATCGACCGCGCCCTCATCGCCCGGCACCACGAAATACGCCCTCGGGCTGAACGTTCGGCCGCCCTGAGCGAATGTGGAGCCTTGGGGCCGCGTCATGCGCCAGTATTTCGGTCCAATAAGGCGGAAAGGATAAATCGAATGGAATTCCTCGACCAAAAGATAAGGATGGCGTCCGTCCTCCACCTTCAGTCCGACGTATCCGGCCGTGCCACCGTTTGAATTGAAGGCCAATTGGAACGGCGAGTAGCGAACGAAATCGCCAACTTCCCAAATCGTCGTAGATTGATTGATGGCAACATTTTTGCGAAGTTCGCCATTGACCCATCCGCGAGTGTTCGAGGCATTATTCACAGTGCCGCTCGTACTGATGACGTACGCGCCGGTGCGGGTCCGAGCATTAATTGTTGATTTATTCGTTGCTGTAGCCGTGAAGTCCAGCGTGCCGCCGATTTGCAGGACTGTGTTGTCCCAAAGCAAAACGTTGCCAGTTCCATCAGTTTTGTTCAAAGTAAGATTATTGACAACCAACGGAAGGGCGCCGAGGTTCGTTATAGTATCCTCTTGCACTCCGCTGAAGGTGAGCGTGAAGGCGCCGGGAGTGAAGAGCGAACCGGATTCCCTCCGCAAATTGCCGTTTATCGTTAGGTTCGCGCCGGCGGTAAAATTGCCGACAACTATGTGCAACGAATCGGAAACTGCAACGGCTTGGTTCAGGTTCACTACGTTTGCCTGCGCTGCTTTGTCGATCGTGAGCGAGGCGATTGTGGCCGGGACTCGTGTGCCCATGGCCTGCGGCGTCAAAGCACCATTGAAGATTAGGTGCGAACGGCCGTGGTTTCCATAGTTCAGATCGACAGTGGTTGTCTGAATGTTGCCGGTTGCATTTGTTCCGTTTGCGCTTCCGAGGGCCAAAGCGCCATCCTTGGCAATGCGGAAGGCTCCTGTGCCGCTAATAATGTTTGTACCGGTCAGCAATTTGCCCGATGTATCGATTTGCACGAAGCCGGAGGTGCGGCAGCTGTATGCGCCGTCGAGAGTTATTGTTTTGCTGTCGCCAACATAGACGTGGGCCGAATCGCCTGTAGCTGCGTCGGCGGGAGCAATAAGCGAAGGAGTCCCGCCATAGCCCTGAGTGGACCAATTGGAAGGAACCGACCAATTGCCATTGGCTATACTAAAGAATGAAATATTGGCCGGATCGCCAATTATTATCGTCCCGATGGAATCGAGTTTCCTATATTCGATTGCCGTATCGGCGCGGAATCCGATATTGGGCCTAAATGTATAGATCGGAGATACCCACAAGCCGGTCGGCGTCAGCAAACGAGACTCGAACACGCTATAGTTTGCCCCGTTCCGCAGGTCGTTTGTCTTGATGAACTGGGTGATTGCGTTATAAGTCCTTCCCGCGCCAATTGCGAACGAGCTGCTCGATGGGACAGAGAAGCTCCACTGGCGGGCGACGTGCTTGGGCAAGCTCATTCCGCTGCCGGACGGAAGTATCTGCGTCGGCGTGGAATTGTTCCACGAGACAGGACTGGTCGCTGTGGGCGGCGGAGTGATCGTATCGGCTATGATATTGATGTAGCCTGCTTTGCCGCCGTCGGCATTGAAAGAAATCGTGTATGGAGTGTACGATTTCCCATAGCCAACCTCGAAGACAGTGGGAACAGTGCCAGTACCGATGTAGCGCCTCATCGCGCCATCAATATGGCCGGCTGTGGCTCCCGTGCGGATAAGTGTTGCGCTCGGATGCACGCTCAGATATCGCGACCGAGTTATCAAGTTTCCGTTTTGCAGCGTAATCGAACCGAGAGAATCAATATAAACTCCATTGTCACCAACCAAGGTGCCAACTGAGTTGGCATTCACCGAATTTGGATTATTAACTACTAAATTATAGAATAGCGCATTGCCGCTAACTTTGCTCAGGAACTGAGTCGCAGAGCCATCGAAGCGCACGGTGGATTTCCCAGCAGTGAAAGTGCCGCCCAGGTTCGTCCAATTCCCTTCGAGGGACATGATCGTGGGCGTAGTGCTGCCCATAACATATTTCGAGCCGCTCTCGATCGTGAAATTCCCACGAACCTTCCAGTTGTCGCTCGGATTCGTATAGCCAATACCGGTAATCACAACGTGGTGGAAAGGATTCTGCGCAGTATCCCTAACGGTAACGGTTACCGGAGCGAGCGGATCGTTGATGATCGACCGGAAGATGACCGAATTGGTGCCTGGCACGAATGTACTGCCGGCCGTTGCGTTCAGCCACGAATGTTGCACTTCGAGATTCTGGGAATTCAGCGCGAGCGCAGCTCCGTTCGTAATGGTGAGGTCGTTCAGTACTATAAAAGTACTTGCATCCGATGAGCGAAGTCTCTTCGTACCGCTGTTTTCCACCCGTAAGTTGTAATACGACAGGTTCACGACCGTGTCGGACGGGCTTTGCGGACGGCAAGGTATGTCTTGGTTGTTACCATTGAAAACAACAGTCGAACCGTTAGTATTGAAACGGCGGTTCGGAGCGCCAACAAAGTTCAGTCGGCTTAGGTCGAAGTTGTTCGATATCCGAATCTCGCCCTGAGATTGGAAAGCGACGCTACCGCTGACGTTTCCGCTGATTTTCAGATCGTAGTACTGCCCCACTTGCGGCTGGAGCATGGTGCTTGGGATGGTCGGATTGGCGGGCACCTCGAACGTAATCCTTCCGATTGTGAACACGGGAGGAGTATAATTCAATGGGAAACTATTGCGAATAATCATTTCGCCGCCACGCATGGTCATTGTTCGGCCGGCGAGCGCGCCATCAATTGTATTATTCAGGCCGATATCGAGCGCGCCCTGATTGATAACCAACGAATCACTTATTATTAATGTTTTGCTGAGAGCTACCGTATCGGAAATCGATCCGCCCTCGATGGCAATCGACCGAACCGGCGAGGGCACAGCATCGCCCGTGGTTTGGAGCGCGGCCGTGGAATCGATGAAACGGTAAATACCATTCTGCGAGAAATCTCTGACGTTGGTCTGGACGGCTCCGCTGTCCAATTTTGTGGATGCAAGAATTATTCCGTTCGGATGGCCAATATCCAGGATGCCGGCGTTCTCGGCGGCCACGTTCGAGCCGACGCGCATCGTGTCTCCCTGGATAATATTTGAGCCGAGAATGCGCAAGCGTCCGGTTTTGGTAACTGTATTGACAACGCCCTTGTCCACCCACACAATATTTGCTTTGGCGATAGGGGCAGAAATCGTAACAGTGTCGCGAATCATCACTCGGTCGGAGCGTTTGTTCGGGGCCGTGTTCGAGGGGTTGCCTGTGTATTCGAATCCGAGTTTCGACCATGTGTTCGGGTCGTTGTAATCGCCATTCTTGATGCTGTAGTAGGTGGCGCGCCCGATGCTCTGTTCGCCACCGACGAAATCGCCGGAAAGAGAATCGAGCTGGGTCGAGTAGAAGAAGTTTTCGCCGAATCGGACGTAGTTATTGTCTCGCCCTGGGTTCATCTGCCAGAATCCATCGGGGTCGGGATACGAAGGCCGATACGCCCAAACATAATAATCAACAATCGACCCCTGTATGGACAGCGGGTCGAAATATGCCATAAAATCGGATGTACGTATAGGTTTAAATACAATGTCTTCGGTTTTCACCACCCAGTATTTCTTGAATGAAACCCCAGGGGTTTCCACCTGAGGATGCTCCCGAGGCACCAATTTGAGAGAAACTGAGGCGTTGGGACCGTAATCGGCACTGTCTTTATAAATCTTTATTACAGCAGGAGTATAGGACGGGTAAGGAATGTTCATTGCATCCCAAACGTAGCTACCGGCCGGGAAAAGGAAATTCACTTCAGGAATGGGCGGGGTTACGTCCGGCGTCATCATCTTGCGAATCTTGCCACCGGCGAAACCGGACATCGAGTTCAATACGAATTTTTTGTTCGTGAAGGCCTGGTCGAAGCCAATCGGAGAGGAATAGCAGTTTCCCGCGGGGCCGATGGTAAGTGTATCAAACTGCAAATCGAGTAATGTATTCGATACTATCCTAAGCTCGCCATTGATACGCATGGCCGTGTCCATATAAACATGGTGCGTGGTGTCCGATGGGGCATTGTCTGTTTTGTTCAGAGTTACATTATTGAAATATGTCTCCTGCCCGCCGCGTACATATTGGGCCGACCCGCCGGCGAAGGTTACCGTTCTGCTCGAGCCGTTGAATCCGGCAGTCGATGAGAAATTATTCGTCCAATTGCCATACAAAGTGATGTCTTGTGTATTCTGCAAGAACCTGTCTGCGCCAGCTCCGGCCAGATTTATCTCGTTCGAGACGGAAAGGTCGTTGCCCGTAAGGACGACTTGCGGAGAGTTAGCGGCAAGTTCGACGAGGCTGGGAATTGTTTTATTCGTATTGATATAGACGATTTGCGCGGGCAGAGTGGCATTGATTCGGAGCGAGCCATTGCCGGAAACTGTTCCTGAGCCGGCCAACACGTGGAAATCTCCATTTGTATAGCCTGTTCCTGAATTCAGTTCAATATCGCCGCCAGTCCAATTGAAAGTCGAAGTGGTTTGCGAAATGTCGAAGACTCCTCGATCCACCGATGGCGAACCGGAAGTGCCGACCGTTGCCTTGCCGCCCGATTGGCTGTATTGCACGCTATCGGCAGCGTTTGCAGAGCGCGAAAGCCTACCGGCAACGTTCAAATTGCCATTCGAGATTTCGATCCTGGGCGCCTGCGCTGCTGTCGAAGTATAAATCAAATCGTTGCCCGCGGCGGTTCCGACGTTAATTGTTCCGTTGGTCAGGCGAAGCAGACCCTCGAGGGTGATCGTTCCGTTCGCTCCGAGCACCGTTACCTGCGGGTTGTCCACCCAGAGGCCGGAGTTTGGGTTGATTGTGTAGTTGGCCGTCGAGAAGAAGACGCGAGAGAACACGAAAGAGCCAGAAATGCGGAAAACGCCCTGAGTCAGCGTAAGGAAATCATTCGGCGCATCGAAATTCGACGAATTAATGCGCACTTCGGCGGTGGCTCCATTTTTTGAAACGATAATAGAACCGAAGTAATTATTCGCAGCCGTACCGCTGACGAGCGCGTCGGCAGAGCCTGAGAAAGTGAATGTGCCGCTGTTCAGGGGCATCGATCCATTGTTGACGATATTGCCGGTAATGGTTAGCTGGCCGTTCTGGTTGAGCGTTGCGCCGGAATTGATGTTTATTGAGCCATTAATCTGTACCGTGGAATTGGGTCTGAAAGAGACAACAACGCCATTCTTCAGGTTGACCAATTCTTGCGCCGCTACATTCATTTGCCAAACGACAAAGGCCACAACACAAGACAGCACAAACGCAAACCTTTTCAGTTTCGCCGATGCGTGTCTTGCTATATGTACTCTATCGAAAAGCATACTTATTTTCAGTTTCCAATTAACTTATTTTGTGAATCGAAATATAGGTCTTTGCCGTGCCGCTGAGCAAATTCAATGCGGCAGACGAGGACTGGAACACCCTTAGTTGGAGAGTTTGGCCCGCCTGAAGGAAGACGACATCCGAAACGGTTGGCGCATTGTTAAAAAGTGAATTAGAGTTTATCGCCAAATTGGTCCCTTGGGATTGGAGGGTACCATTGATGAATATCCCAACGGAGACGTATTGGCTCGGTACGTTTTCGGAGAAGCCCGTCAAATCGAATTCCACACGGCCATTCACCTGGTAGTAGCCATCCTGCAAGGCGGTGAATTGAGAAGCTGCGAACTCGCTGTGTTCGTCGAATGCTTCGGCATCGAACGCAACTTGTGTCCAAACGCTTGGCGGAATGGACTGCGGCGCGGCGCTTAGGTATGCCCTTGCACGGCTCTGGTGGTTGATGTCCACGATACCATCCGAACCTGCCGTTTGATGGATACGAAGCATTTTGTTGCCGTCGGAGTAATTCGAAGTGGCTGATAAATTCTCGAAATTGCTAATCTCGAAGTTACCGTTGTCGGTTACGTTATTGATGCCGATTGTGGTTTTGCCAGTGCTCGAGAAGAATCCTTGAGACGAATTACCCGATGTTGCATCGATGAGCAACTGGGGAGTGGTATTGTCGTTGTCGTCGAGCAGGTGGAACCGCGCGGATGGGGCGCCAGTGCCAATACCAATACTCTGCATAGCCACGATATCCATTTCGCCCAGGATATTCCTCGCGGACAAATCTCCAGAAATTTCAGCGGTGCCGATAACTTTGAGCAAACTGTCTGCATTAAACCAAAGGAAGGTTTCGGACGAAGTCATTTGATTGGGAGCACTCCAGAATGCAACCCTGTTCGTATCGCCCGAACCCGTTGGCAGGCCGGTTAAACCAATAGTTATCGAACCCGGGCCGTTAGTTATGCTAACGTTTGCCCCAGCAACGAGAGAAGCGGCAACGGGTGCAGCGCCATCGGAGCCAATTAGCAGTTGGCCGTTTGCCAATGCTGATGATTCGACGATTGCGCC
>CAZSWR010000017.1:31284-44390 GCA_964610885.1 uncultured Hyphomicrobiales bacterium
CGGAGCCAATTAGCAGTTGGCCGTTTGCCAATGCTGATGATTCGACGATTGCGCCGCCTGTGGAAACCATGATGCGGTTGTTTGCGAGCGCGGTCGAGGAGTTTGTGCCGCCATTGGCCACGGGTAGGACGCCCGAGACCTCGGAAGCGAGATTGATCGTCGAAGCAGAGAGCAAATTGCCGGAGGCGTCATTTTTAACGATGCCGACTGTATTGAATTTTGTAATTGCGATATTTCCGGTTCCGGTGAAGTTGAGTCCGAAAGTGCCGAGGCCGATTGTGGTGGCGCCGTCGAGAGGCCCGCCCAGCGTGATAGCATCGCCCGTCCGAGTGAGGCCGTTGGAAAACGTAAGCGGAGACTCGAAGCCGGTTGCGTTAATCGTGATGCTTCCCGGGCCGGGAGTAATTGCAATATTCGTACCGGCTGTAAGAGTTGCTGCCGTGGGTGCAGCGCCATCGGAGCCAATTAGCAGTTGGCCGTTTGCCAATGCTGCCGATTCGGCGATTGCGCCGCCGGAGGAAACCATGATGCGGTTGTTTGCGAGCGCGGTCGAGGAGTTCGTGCCGCCATTGGCCACGGGTAGGACGCCCGAGACCTCGGAAGCGAGATTAATAGTCGAAGCAGAGAGCAAATTGCCGGAGGCGTCATTTTTAACGATGCCGGCTGTATTGAATTTTGTAATTGCGATATTTCCGGTTCCGGTGAAGTTGAGTCCGAAGGTGCCGAGGCCGATTGTGGTAGCGCCGTCGAGCGGGCCGCCCAATGCAATTGCATTCCCTGTACGAGTGAGGCCGTTGGAAAACGTAAGTGGAGACTCGAAGCCGGTTGCGTTAATCGTGATGCTTCCCGGGCCGGGGGCAATCGAAATATTCGTGCCGGCCAAAAGAGAAGCGGCAACCGGAGCAGCGCCATCGGAACCAATAAGCAGTTGGCCGTTTGCCAGCGCTGATGCTTCGACGATCGCGCCACCGGAGGAAACCATAAGGCGGTTGTTTGCGAGCGCGGTCGAGGAGTTTGTGCCGCCATTGGCCACGGGTAGGACGCCCGAGACCTCGGAAGCGAGATTAATCGTCGAAGACGAAAGCAAATTGCCGGAGGCGTCATTTTTGACGATGCCGGCTGTATTGAATTTTGAAATTGCGATATTTCCAGTTCCGGTGAAGTTGAGTCCGAAGGTGCCGAGGCCGATTGTGGTGGCGCCGTCGAGCGGCCCGCCCAGCGCGATCGCATTACCCGTCCGAGTTAATCCATTGGAAAACGTAAGTGGAGACTCGAAGCCGATTGCGTTAATTGTGATGCTTCCCGGGCCGGGAGTAATCGAGATATTCGTACCGGCCGTAAGCCCAGCGGCAACCGGCGCAGCGCCGATGGAGCCGATTAGCAGTTGGCCGTTTGCCAGCGCTGATGATTCGACGATTGCGCCACCGGAGGAAACCATGATGCGGTTGTTTGCGAGCGCAGTCGAGGAGTTCGTGCCGCCATTGGCCACGGGAAGGACGCCCGAGACCTCGGCGGTAGCCAAATCAACTGCATTCGTTGCAGAGCCGCTTCCTTTGAAGACTGACGACTCGACGATGCCGGATCCCGAAAGCAGAATCGATGCGCCAGTGCCGACGGTCATTGTGGCGGCCGTGTTGGCCCCAGTCGTGATTGAGGAGAAAGGAATTCCCGATTGCGAAGAAAGAATCGGCACCCAAACCGGAGCGGCCGAGGTGCCTGCATTGTATTCGAAGCGATTATTTGTCGTATTGAAAATCAGAAGCCCCTTGGCAGGATTGGGGATTCCGGCTCGCTCGCCGTCGGTCATCCGAGGGGCAAGGAAGCCCATGTTGTTGGCAGAGAGTTCGAGAATCGCGGATTGGTCGGGTGTGGCAATGCCGACGCCCATGTTTTGTACCTGCGAGTAGGCACTTGGCGCCGAGCATACGAAAAGAAGAACCGCCAAAATCGAAACAGCTAAAACAGCTGAGTTAACCTTACCGAACCAGAGCATTTGAGTTTCACTGCCAGCACTTGCAAGTGTCCAATTTTTATCCATATTGATGGGTCTCCCGATCTCTTTTTTTTCTAATCTTTTCACATCGAAAAGAACTAAGTAACACACACTAAAACACAATACAAATATATTATAATATTATTGTAAGAACAATCAGTATATATACTGAAAATTACGTACCAAAAATCTGATTCAATGCGTTTGAAGCGAAATAAAACATGGTACTTGTAACGTTGAGGCAGTTGAATAATTGTATTATCAGGAGTGAGTTGAAAAAGTACAAGATTGGCAACAACGGGCTTCAGCCCACTGCTTGCAGTGCGGTAAGTCATTGAAATATCGGCAACTCCCCAACCTTTTTTTTCAAAGGGACGAAAGAGAGGATTCACGTAAAACACAGACAATATTGAGATAGAAATAAAAACGAACCCACGGGTTAACCCGTGGGTTGGCATAGAGATACTATTTCTGGCAGGCTACTAAAGGTCCCTTTTGTGCTGCTTTTAAATGCCACCGCCGGACGGGGCGCCGCCGCCGCCTTGCATGCCGCCGCCACCATGGTTGCCGCCACGGCGTTCGCGATCTGTTTCTTCGCGCAGTTTGTACGTGAAGCCAATATTAATGCCTCTTTGGTTGTGGTGGTAGTTGCTGACGAGTTTGTAGTTTTCGCCGAAGGATTCGCCGCCCCACTTGATGTTATTAAATATATCGCTTATGCGCAGGCTCATCGAGAAGCTGCGCGTGAACTGGTGGCGAAGCCCGAGATCGACCATGAAAAAGTCGTCGCGCTTGCCTTGGGGCGTAACAGAACCGGGCATGTAGTTGGCCATTATCTGGGCAGACAGCATTTGATTGTCCAATCCGAAGGCGGAAAATGCAAAATTGAACATACCCATATACCGAGCCGACCAAGAGTAAGTATCGTTGGTGGTCTGCGAAACCGGGTTTTCCATGGTTTGCCGATAGTACGAAACATCGATAGAGTTCATCCACCACATAGCGGGGTTCGCCTGGATACTCATCTCGCCGCCATAATTCTCGCCTTTGGAAACGTTTACGAATTTGTAATACCTTGTGGTGCCGACCATACTATTGATCGGAGAGATGACATCTATTTCGTTCCTGTAGAAAAACGAGGGAGTAACGGTCAGGTACCCAAGGTTGATCATTAGGCCCACTTCGTAGGAGTTGGCAAATTCAGGAGTAAGGTTTGGATTGCCGACGTAAACCCTCGTGGAATCAGAATAATCTGTTCGCGGATTCAGGTACCATTTGTATGGGCGGTCCACTCGGCGGCTGTAGTTCAGTTGCAATTGGAGCAAATCGGTGAAGCTTCAGCTCAGGTTTGCCGAGGGATAGAGATAGAAATAGTCTTTTTCGAGTGTGAAATTGGTTGCCTTTTGTTCGCCTTTGCGGTGCGAGTATTCAGCGCGAACGCCGGCGCTAAAGTGGATCTTGGAGACATTGCCGGACAAAGTGGCGAACGTGGCCGAAATCTGCTCGTCGAATATGAAGTGGTTGGTTGATGCTTCATCGGTAAACCAATTCTTCGCGTTTGGATCGTACACCGACCGAATGAACGAATCGTCGGAATGCTCGCTATTGTACCAGAAACCGGTTTCCACCTTGCAACCCAAGGGCAGCGGATGGGTGTAGTTCACGCTCATATTCATGCTGTTCGATTTGTTGTCTGTTGTGGTTTTCTGGAGCAATGAAGTAACTCCGATGTTTTTCTCGAGCTGTTCGGAATTGCCGTCCTCGTTCCAATTGTTCCCGGAGAAATAAATATCGGCCGAAAGCTCGTGTTCGCGAGATTCGTATTCCTGGCGGAAGCTAAGCCCGCCGCCGAAATAGCTGTTGTGGCCGTCTTCGTGCGAATTCTTCGAGAAAAGGCGTTTCGTCTGGTCGTAGTTAGAGAATCCTTCGTTCTCAGACAATGAGCGGCTTTTATTGGTACCACCACCGAAATAGGTGCTTCCGGTAAGCGATGTTTTTTCGCCCATCAGGTAATCGAATCCAAGATTTCCCGAATTGTACCTGTATTGGTTCATGTAGTCGCCGTTCTGGTTTAGGTATTTTGTGGTATCGATAATCTTGGTATTCGGAAAGAAAGAATAGGTTTCTTGTTTGGTAAAATAATCGCCTTTGCCATAATTGTCCATATAGAAATTGTAGCCGCCATAGAAATTAAACTTGTCGAGCAAGTAGTTCAGTGATATGTCGCCATTGTATTTGTCGGATGTATTGCCGTAGAGGCTCATTATGCTATTGAAGCCGTTCTGGCGCTCGACCTTGGTGATAATATTGATGATTCCGGTCGTTCCGGCAGCGTCATATTTCGCGCCGGGGTTGGTGATAACTTCGATTTTTTCGATCGAGCCGGCCGGAATGCTTTCGAGCACTTGCTTCAGGTCGTGGCCCAAGAATTCGCTCGGGCGGTTGTTTACGAGTATCTTCAGGTTTTGGCTGCCGCGCATCGAGATATTTCCTTCGATGTCCACCTGCACGGATGGAACAGTTTTCAAAGCGTCTGTGGCATTGCCACCGGAAGCGGTGAGCGATTGGTTCATATTGACGACCATCTTGCCGTCTTGGTATTCGATGGTGCGGGCAACGGCCTCCACTGTTACTGTTTTGGACATGGCCGCCGAAACCTCCAACGCGATGTCGCCGCAAGAGTATTCCATGCGTGTTTCGTCAAGTTTGATTGAATCAACGAATTTTGGGGCATATCCGACGTAGGTGATTTTCAGGAAAAACTCGCCCATCGGCACGCGAACGATTTCAAAACTGCCGTCTTTTTTGGTTTTCATTCCCAAAACAAATGCCGAATCGCCAACGTGGTACAATCCGACATTTGCCGAAAAGAGGCCTTCCTTCGTGTCCGCCGCCACAATCCTGCCGGACACTTTACAATTCCCCGCCACTGCCGCTTTGGCGTATGCACCATAATTTACAGCACTTAGCAAAACAAATACTAACAACGGCAAGCAAAAAAGACTAATTTTTTTCATATCTGCTTCAAAGTTTAGAAAAAAAACACTTTTGGATTATACGTTTCCAATCCGTGCAAGTTACAGAAATTGTAAAAAAGTTGCAAATTATTCTATATGAGTAATTAGAGGCAATTTGGAGGTTTAAAATTGCATTTCCAATGTAAAATCTTGCGCCAGACGTGGCACACCTCGGAAGTGTAAATTTTCTCAAGCAGAAAGTTGTAAGTAACAAGTTGTAAGTAGAAGTTTATTCTGACTTGTTACTTGTGCCTTTCCACTTGCAACTATTTTCTTCACATTATCACATCTTCAAATTATCACATCTTCACATTATAACAATATTTTTACTATACAATCGACCTATTGTTAGGAGTGGCTAATAATATAATTAGGAGTGCCATGTTTGCCGTAGTTCAAATATTGATAATGATATTTTTCAATTCATGCACAGGAAAAGAGATGGATCAAAACAAGCAATTGACGCCCGAGGAGGAGGCCGTGATCGTGGGCAAAGGGACCGAGCGGCCGTTTACGGGCGCATATAATGATTTTTTCGAGAAGGGCATTTACAAATGCAAGCGGTGCGGCGCCCCTCTGTACCGCTCGGACGATAAATTCCATTCGGGATGCGGTTGGCCTTCGTTCGACGACGAGATTCCCGGCGCTGTCTCGCGACATACGAACGCCGGGGATGACCGTCTGGAGATTGTCTGCGCGAAATGTGGCGCGCACCTTGGCCACGTATTCTTGGGCGAAAGGTTCACCGCGAAGAACACGAGGCATTGCGTTAATTCCATATCGCTCGAATTCCAACCGGCAGCCCTTGCGGAAACGGCCACAGATACGGCATATTTCGCCGGAGGATGCTTCTGGGGAGTTGAGTATTATATGCAACAGATCGACGGAGTGATTTCTGCCGAAAGCGGGTACATGGGCGGCGATACTCAGCACCCAACATATAAGCAAGTATGCAGCGGCACGACGGGCCACGCCGAAACAGCGCGGATTGTGTTCGATCCGGCCAGAGTGGACTTCGAGACGGTCGCTCGCATGTTCTTCGAGATTCACGACCCCACGCAATTCGACCGCCAAGGCCCCGACGTGGGCGACCAATACCGTTCGGCTGTTTTCTATAGGTCTGAAGACCAGAAAAAGACTATCGAAAAACTCTTCGACTTGCTGATAGCCAATGGATACGAGGTCGTAACCGAACTCGCCCCGGCCGGAGAGTTCTGGCCGGCAGAGGACTACCACCAGCGCTATTACGAAAAGACCGGAAAGAAGCCATATTGCCATTCGTACCGCAAGAGGTTCTGACGAAATCCGCAGCGTTGCTCGCTGGCTGCAATTTTTGTGGGGCCGCGCAATCAACAAAGAAAGATGGGTGCAAACCCATTTTTTCTTTTTTTGAGGAGATCTCGAAACATCAAAAAGCCTCGAAATAATATGATTGGTATCTTTTTATTGATCAATGAGAAAATTGAATATTGGCTATAACGTTTATATGGGAATGAAACTCAATCCTTCGCAAGTTCATATGTATCGAAACAAAGTCGAATCTCAATACTCATTATCTGCTTAATATTTCATGTGTTTATCAATAACACACCCCTAAATCCCCTCTTCCTAGAGGGGACTTAAAAAAACAATTATGGTTTCACTAATAAAATATTTAGAAGGATTCTTATCCCCCTGCTATCAAGAGGGGGTTAGGGGGTGTGTCATACAATTGATTGACACATTTGTTATTAATTAATAATAGTTTCTACTTCTTTGTTGTATGGACGGTACCCACACATAACGAATTAGAACCTGAATATTTCTTATTAAAAGCCATATAGAACTTAAAAATTCTTTGATTGCTTATACAATTATTTGTATATTACAAACAATGGAATGGAAGCGCCGGCAGCATTCAATAGCCGGCGAATACATGATACTGATAATAAACAAATTGATAATTTTATTTGGGCCACAATGAAAACTCTCTTCGTACTTTTTGCTCTTTGCATAGCTTCCATTTCTGCTCACGCTCAGGAAATACTCTCTGTATCTCCGTCGATGGTTCATAACGGCGGGGTCAGGAGATTAGAATTCAAATTGATTAACGAAGTTGCCATTCAGGGGACTTGCCCCCAGGGGTTTATACTTGTTGAAAATGACTATCTTATCCAAGCATCTCAGATTTCAATAAATGGCAATACTGCAACATTGGATTTCTGCCTGCCATACCATACACGTGACGGCAAATACAAAGTGGCCATTAGCGACGAAGTCAATACAGGAAATATCTTTTGGTACTTTTCACGGGATTCAATTCTCGAGGTTACCACCGTGGACACTGTTGCTCTCCTCGATTCGATTTGCCCCAGGCAAGCCCACCAAGGCGACAGCCTTTATCTTTCTATTCAGGGGAAACGTTTGGAATTGGCAAACTGCTTCATGGAGCCTATCGTGCCCAACACGCTTAACTCATGTTTCCTCCGCCACACCACGATGGACTACTCAATTCCAATCATAGAATTTAGAGAACTCACTTTGAATTCTGCCGATGCGTATCAGATTTTCACCAAGACCGACCCGGTAGGAGTTTATAATTTAGAGCTTAACATTTCCACGGCCGATGGCGAAAAATCACTCGTTCTCGAAAACGCTTTCGAGCTGCTCAGTTACGTAAGCGCAGAAGAATCTGGCCTGCGAAACGCCTTGCGAGTGGCCCCGAACCCAGCTAACGCAAAATCTGATTTTGTTGTCTCGCTCAGGGAATCGGGCAATATCAAATATAGAATCATCTCGTCGGAAGGCGGTTTGGTTGCTTCGGGCACATTCCAATCGTGCCACGCCGGCGACAACTCATTCTCTTTGAGCAATTATAACCTGTCATCTGGAGCTTACGTTCTTGAGGTGGTGCTTCCCGGCGAAACACTTGTCGAAAAGTTTGTCGTCTCCGAGTAAAAATATAAGCTGTCTAAGCTGTTTTTATGCTTATAATTCAGATTGGGCCAGCGCAACGAAAGAATCGAGGTGGCGGCATTTTGTGTCGGCCACGCAATAAAAAAGGAAAGATGAATGCAGATTCAAATTTCCTTTTTTAATATTGAGTATTTAATCAACAGCCTCCAAAAGGCACGCAACTATTCCTTGGTGGCCGTAATAAGTGTAGTGCCGGATTCTGTTTCTTTGATAACAATGTCGTTGAACCATGCTTCGCGGAGTATGATATTCATGTCCGATTTCGTATAGCAGTCGCCGGATTTGGTTGCGACGAGCATATTAATAGAGAAAAGCGAGGCGTGTGTTGGTTCGGTTCGGTTGTCGTCGAGAATCATTTCCTGGATAACAATTTTGCCGCCATGGTTGAGCGAGTCGTAAGCTTTTTTTGCGAGGTCGATGTTTTCCCAGATGGAATTGCTGTGCAGGATTTGCGATAGGAATACAATATCATATTTGCCGTCGAATTTTGATGTTTTGTAGTCTCCGGCGATAATATTTATTCTCTCGGCAAGCCCTTCGCCATTAATGTAGCCTTTCATTATTGGTATGACGCTTGGCAGGTCGAATGCGGAAACGTGCATATCCGGGAATCGGTTGGCTATCTCGATGGAGTATGCGCCGGAGCCGGCCCCGACGTCGATAAGGCTACGGGCGCCGCTAAGGTCGATCATCTTTATGATTTGTTTGGCGGTTTTCTTGGCGCGGTAGTGCATTGCGGAAATGAATCCATCCACAGTTGGTGAATCCCTTTCGGTGTGCATCAGCGGCATTGGAGACGTGCCGGTCTTGACGGCTTGCGTCAGGTTGGACCACATATTCCACTGCTGGCGTGCGTGCGACATACCCGAGATGAAACCAGCCCGGCCCTCGATCACGACGTTTTTTAGCTCTTCGATGTTTGAATAGTTGCGGTGGCGTTTCCGGAGGAACTCGAGAGAAACGAGCGCGTCGAGCAGCCTTTCGGTGGCGCGTTCGTTTGTGTTGGCCGATAAAGCAACCTCTTTCGACGATTTTTCGTCGTCCCCGATAATGGAAAATAAATTCAACTCGAATGCAGTGAGTAAAATTCTACTTTTTTGGAAACTGTAAGCAGTTTCCATTATCAGGTCGGTTGCTTTGTCGCCAGAAGAAAATGTAGCATTTGAATTCATAGTAAGCCCTCAATATGAAAAACAAATTTATTCTAATAGCATAGCATTTCTAATTACGGGTCAGTGAATTATTTTCATCTTCCCTTTATTAATTGTGCTGCCTTTAATGAATAAAGTGGCAATCGCCACCTACATGATCATAGACAACAAAGCGGTATTCGTATGTCTTGGCTTTTGTTTCTTTTATCCTTCGCGATTCGTAACTCCCAAGTAATATTAGCATAAAGTAATTTATTAACTAAGAAGCATAATATACTGATTTATTTTGATTGTTTCAAGTTTTATTTTGCTCCCAATGTGCTATTATGTATCTTTCTGTTTATAAATAAAGTTCAAAGCCAGAATGATAATCTTTCCGTATTTTTGCTGAATAGGGCACGCTCTCGTGGCGCGTAACGCCGAATTAGTAGTGCTGCACACAATTCGATGGCGACTTCGACGCGAAACACCGTCCCCACAAGGTTCTTTAAAATATTATTATTTTATATGCAGCAAATACAAATAACTTTTCGACGTCCACATCGTATTGTTTCTTTGTGGAGGTTCGTTGAAATTGAAGGATATGAGATGAGATTGAGAATAATGAAGAATATTGGAGTGGCACTCACGGCTTTGTTTGCCTTGGCCGGAACCGCGTATTCATCAGTTACAAACGAAGAATTGATCAAGTCTTTCGAGGCGATCACAGACGAAACCATGCGCGACACCACTCTTCCCGGGATGATCGTTGGCGTTTGGGCGCCCGGCCGAGATTTGGAGTGGGTCAGGGCAAAGGGCATCGCTGACCGCAAGAATTCCGTCCCGATGCGGCCAGACATGCGCGTCAGGATTGGCAGCGTTACGAAAACCTTCATCACAACCGTTTTGCTCCAACTGGCCGACGAGAAAAAACTATCGCTCGACGATTTTGTGTCGAAGTACTTACCGGATTTCCCCAACGGCCAACGAGTAACCCTGCGGCAATTAGCAAACATGACCAGCGGCATACCGAGCTATACCGACGACGACAAATGGATAGAAAAATGGGGCGCCAACACACGGTACTGCTGGCGGGCGGATGAATTGATCGGAGTGGTTAGGAACAAACCCCTGATCTTCGATCCCGGAACCGCCTATAAGTACTCGAACACAAACGCAATCATTCTCGGGAAAATCCTCGAAAAAGTAACGAACTATCCATTGGAGTTTATTCTTCAGGACAGGATATTTTCACGTTTGAATCTGCGGAACACCTCTTTCCCCGAAGGTGCAAATTTTACTAATGGAGTGGGATATGCCCATGGGTACGTTTTCGATCCGGCCGATGGATTCTCCGACGTAACCGAAGAAGTTGACCCCTCGTGGTGCGGCGCTGCCGGGGCCATGATTTCCAATCTATTCGATTTGCGTGTGTTCATCGAATCTGTGGTGCGCGGCGGATTGGTATCCAAGATGATGCAGGCCGAACGCTTCAAATTCGTGCCGATGGAAGGCACCGATGCCGAATATGGTATCGGGATATTCCGCGTGATGGGCTACGTGGGACACAACGGCGGGCTGCCCGGCTATGCCACTTCAGCTTACCACAATCCACAAACAAATACAACAATAATTGTACTGTACAACATGATGTACCGAGCCGATACGGACATGTTGTTTGTCCGATTGGCCCAAGAACTCGAGAAATGAAGATGTGATGATGTGATGATGTGGTGATGTGGTGATGTGATGATGTGGTGATATGATGATGTGATGAAAATAATTGCAAGTGGAAAGGCACAAGTAACAAGTCAGAATAAGCTTCTACTTGCAACTTGTTACTTTCAACTTTCTGCTTGAGAAAATGTACACCTTCGAGGTGTGCCACGGCCAGTTAAAAATATATACAAAACTCGCCCGACGTGAAATTCATCGGACGAGTTTTTTTATTCATGATATCATCACATCAGCTAATCATCACATCAGCTAATCACTGGGCGAATTTGGTATCCGCCCCAGATTTTCGCGGATATTTTCCGCCCAATCCTCCTACGAGCAGCCGCTCGTTTCGCCACAATCTTCGCAGACCGTGCAGCTGCCGTTGCGTTTCACTCGAATCGAGCCGCAATTGGTGCATTGTTCGCCGGTATACCCGAATTTTTGGGCGTCTTTTTGCTTCAGTTTTGGCTTCGATTTTGCCGGTTTGGCTTGCGGCGCGTCGTCTTCGGAGCTTATTTGCTCGGCCAAAACGAGAATCGGTTCGGAGACGACCTTTTTCGCAGGGGTTTTCTCTTCCGATATTGCCACTTCGGCCGGAGTCTCTTTCTTGTGTGCGTTTCCGTTGATTTCGTCCACTGCCTTGATGTGAATGAAATCCGAACGTTTCAGGTAATCGGCGCCGAGCGAACGGAAGACGTAATCGAGAATCGAAGTCGATGCTTTGATCGATTCGTGGCCCATAACGATGCCCGAAGGCTCGAAGCGGGTGAACGTGAATGTATCGACCAATTCATCGAGCGGAATGCCGTATTGCAAGGCTTTCGAGACCAAGATGGCAAAGCTATTCAGCAGGCCGCGGAACGATGCGCCCTCTTTGTACATATCGATGAAAATCTCGCCGAGAGTGCCGTCCTCGTATTCGCCGGTACGCAAATAGACCTTGTGGCCGCCCACGTATGCCTCGCGGACGAATCCGTGGCGTTTCTTGGGCAGTCGGCGGCGTTCGAGGTTGTACTGGATGTTCTCGACGATTTTGGCTTGCAATTCTTTCGCGCCTTTCGTCTCGTCCAATGTGTTCTCGTCGCCCAGCATAACGATTTCGTCCAATCCCTCGTAATTCGTCGCGTTGAGCGGTTGCGATAGTTTCGACGAATCGCGATAGAGGGCGATGGCCTTGAGCATCATTTTCCAAGATTGCATGTAAACATCTCCGATTTCGGCCACGGTGGCCTCGGCGGGCATGTTGACTGTCTTCGAAATAGCTCCGGTGATAAACGGCTGGGCAGCGGCCATCATTCGGACGTGGGCCATGTACGGGATGAAGCGCTGGCCTTTCTTGCCGCATTTGTTTGCTGTGTCGAATATCGGGAGGTGGCGTTTCTTCAGTCCGGGGGCGCCCTCGATCATCATCGTACCGCTAATGTATTCGTTGGCTTTCTCGATTTCGTCGGCCGAGAATCCGAGTTCGGTCAGTAGGTCGAAATTTGGATTGTCTGTTTTCTCCGCCGGAAATCCAATCGATGCGAGGAAATCTTCGCCGAGCGTCCATTTGTTGAACACGAAACGAATGTCGAACGCATTTGCGAGTTGCGATTCGATTGCCTCAATTTTGTCGTCGGTGAAGCCTTTTTCCTTCAGGCTTTTTGAGTTGACGACGGGGCAATCCTCCAGTTTCGGCGTCCCGATCGAGTATTTCTCGATATTGGCAATTTCCGAGGCTGTATAGCCAAGTTTGGTGAGCGCCTTCCGAACCGATTGATTGACGATCTTGAAATACCCACCACCGGCCAATTTTTTGAATTTGACAACTGCGAAATCCGGTTCGATGCCGGTCGTATCGCAATCCATCACCAAGCCAATGGTGCCGGTCGGTGCCAACACGGTAACTTGGGCATTGCGGTAACCGAATTGCTCGCCGAGCTTGAGAGCCTTGTCCCACGATTCGCGGGCGGCCTTCGACATTTTTTCGGGGCAATGCTTGGGATTGATGCCCATCGGGAAGACCGAAAGGCGTTCGTATTCGGAATCGTGGACGTTGTATGCTGCACGCCTGTGGTTGCGAATCACTCGAAGCATCTCCTCGCGATTCTCGTGGTACGCCGGAAATGGACCATGTTCTTTGGCCAATTCGGCCGAAGCCGCATAAGACTCGCCTGTCAGAATGGCAGTAATCGATCCGGTAAGGGCCAAAGCCTCGGGCGAATCGTAAGGGATGCCATTGACCATCAGGAGCGACCCCAAATTGGCATAGCCAAGCCCGAGCGTACGGAAATCGTAGCTGAGGCGGGCAAT
>CAZSWR010000018.1:0-42971 GCA_964610885.1 uncultured Hyphomicrobiales bacterium
TTATACAAATATAATAAATATTATCTATTTACAAAGAACGAAACAACCCTGCTTACCAAGGAGGGGAAAGAAATCCTTTGTGCAGCAAAGGGTTTCTGGGGTGGTTAGAAATTATTCTTGACATGAAGATGTCAAGATTTAACTGCCTCTGGTTTATTGGCATATTGTAATAACCCCCACAAAGAGTTATCGAACGAATCGCATTCTCCTATTCCTAAACAACATCTCAAGCAAATGCACCAACACCCAATCCGCACTATTGCGATTCTCCCGAATCATCAAAATTTGAACTCGAAACCACTGCCGGAGTCGCTTTCCAGTACGTAGCGAAGAAATATCTCGTGGCCGGATTTGTGCGATGGGAAGGGGAGAAGTTCCAATACTTCTGCATCGCTCAGCCACGCGAATTTTGAGTGTTCGGGCGAAAGTTTTACCGCGGCATCGCTACTGACCAGCGCGCCAAAGACAGGAACCAAATTGACAGCATCGCGGTATGGATCGAAAAAGCTTCCGACGAATGGAATTGTCCAGAATTTGCTGATTTGGTGCCTGGCGATCGAGGTTTCCTCCTCGAGTTCGCGAAGGGCCGTATTGGCGGCTTTCTCTCCGCTTTCCGAGGTGCCCGTGATGCACTGCCAGAGCGATGGATACAGCTCGTCGCCGTCAGACCTTTTGAGCGCGAGGAATTCATACCGGCCCGATTCGGCATTCAACCGCGCCACGTGCAACTGGATGGTATTCGAGATTATTTCTGCCATTTCATTTGATTAATTATTAATAAAATTAATGTAATTTTGCATAAGGCGGTGGCGGCTGCCATCTCGACCATTGCAGTAAGTAAACTACGAAAGGAATCCTGAGGCGGCTCATTATTCCTAAAGCAATAAAGACGAATCAAGTATAATACGATTTAAAATGGAAACATCGAAACAGTTGATTGAAGCATTGAAAAAATTAGCAAGGATCAAAAACCTTTTCCCGGACAATCTCAGGGCCTTCGTCAAAGTCTATTTGGGCGGCATGGCGGTATTCTCGCTTTTCCGAGTGGTACTTTGTTTGTCGTCGAAGGAATCGGCCGACGTGCCGTTTGGGGTTCTGCTCGAATCGTTCTTTATGGGCTTGCGCTTCGACACGGCCGTGAGCGGATACATTGCAGTTTTCGCATTTCTCATGTCGTATGCCATCGCGCTCGTCCCGCTCCGAGCCAAGGCGTGGAAGAATATTCTGTTCGGGTATTGGATGCTGGCGTATTCGGCGGCGTTTGCGCTATCGGCTGCGGACATACCATATTTCAAATATTTCAATTCGCGGCTCGGCGTGGGTGTGCTCAATTGGATGGGCAGCCCGAAAATTGTATTCGAAATGCTCATTTCTTCGCCATCGTACTATCCGTTCATTGGACTATTCGCTGCGCTGTGCGTCGGTTTCTATTTTTTGCTCCGGCGAATTGTCCGCACTTGGCACGCCTCGAGTACCGCTCCCGACCGCGCCACTCGGTTCCGCAGGCTGAAATCCATACCCATGTTCGTCCTGTTTTCGATACTGATTTTCCTCGGGATTCGCGGCCGCGTTGAGCAGAAATCTGTATTGAACATAGGCACAGCTTTCACGTCGAACTATCCCTTTGCGAACCATTTGGGCTTGAATCCAGTGTTCACTTTCTTCAAGAGCTTGGAGGAGAAAAGCAACAATTCCAGCAGCTGTCGGAATTTCTACGATGAAGCCGCCGCCGACATTTCAGTCCGCCGCCTCTTGGGCACTGCGGACAATGGCTCACCCTCGCCCGTGCTGCGTGTGGTCGCGCCATCGGCCGATCCGCAAAAGATGAATGTGGTCATTGTCGTGATGGAGAGCATGTCCTACGGGTATATGGGCGCATCGGGGAATTTCACGCCCACTCTGACGCCATTTCTGGATAGCTTGGCGGACAATTCCGTGTTTTTCGAGAATGTCTATTCCGCCGGCATACACACTTTCAGCGGGATTTGGGCGCTCAGCCACGCCATGCCGACAGTTCCCGCAGACGGGAATCCGATGCAGGACATGGACAACATGATCCCATTTTCGGGCCTGGCCACCGTGCTGCGCCAGCAGGGCTATACGACGCTTTTCGCCTGCCCGCACGACGCCCAGTTCGACAATATCGCAGGCACATTAGTCCAGAACGGATACGAATCGATTGTCTCCCAGTCGGACTATTTCGAGGGATTGGTAACGTCGCCGTGGGGCATAGACGACCATTCATTTTTCGAGCGATCGCTGCCGAGGCTGAACCAGGCGGCTGCCACCGAACGGCCATTCCTTGCCGCATTGCTGACGACGACCAACCACGGCCCGTGGGCACTGCCCGATCCATTGCCCGAGGGCTGCTCGATTCGCTCCGAGAACGAAGTGCATCGCGCTGTCGAGTTCTCCGATTGGGCCATTCGCGACTTCCTTGCCGAGGCGAGCCGCGAGCCGTGGTACGGGAATACAGTTTTTGTTTTCGTAGCTGACCACGGCGCGAAAATTAATCCGGTATATGAATTGGATTTGAATTACAACCATATTCCATTAATCTTTTACTCGCCCCGCACCGGTTTCCCGCACGAACGCAGCCGCGCAATGGGCATACAGGCCGACCTTTTCCCGACTCTCATGGGGCTGCTCGGCATGGGCTACACCAACAATACACTCGCAATCGATTTGCGGCGAGAAACGCGGCCATTCGCGTACTTCACGGCCGACACCAAATTCGGTGTGATTGGCGAAGATTACTACTACCAGGAACTAAGCCCGGATATGCGCGGGCTGTTTGCTTACCGGAACTCATCGCGCGCGAACGAAATCGCCAGTCAGTCGCGCTTAGCCGATTCGATGGCCGACTATGCCCGCATTCAATTCGAGGTGCTGAACATGATGATCCGGCGGAAGCTGGTTTCGCCATGAGGCGAGCCGTTGCGTTGGATTGTGTCAACTCTGCAGAAATTCCACTATTTTCCTGTTCGGAAAATCAGCATATTCGATTTTCTTCTTCAAGAGAATCATTCTTATCCGCCCGTCAACTTCGGCCTTTTTATGTTTGCTCTTTGCTGCCTCGAGCAAAGGACTTATATTTGTTAATTGCATTAAATATGATTTTAATAAAGTTTATATAAAAGTATAGTTATGGAAACAAATACTCAAGAAAAAAAGAAGACAATTTTAAGCGGTATTCAGCCATCGGGCGACCTCCACATCGGCCATTTGACCGGCGCAATCAACAACTGGGTGGCCCTTCAGGACGAATACGAATGCTTCTACACAATAGTTGACCTCCACGCGATAACTGTCCGCCAGACGCCCGCCGTGCTGCGCCGCCGCTCTCTCGAGGTGGCCGCCATGTACATTGCTTGCGGTATCGACCCCGAAAAATGCAACCTTTTCATTCAGTCCCACGTTACAGAGCACGCCCAATTGGCTTGGGTGCTGAATTGCTTCACGGGCATGGGCGAGCTGGCCCGAATGACCCAATTCAAAGACAAATCCAAACAGCACGCAGACAATGTTAACGTCGGGTTGTATGTCTATCCCGTACTAATGGCGGCAGATGTCTTGCTCTATCAGGCAGATTTGGTGCCCGTCGGTGAAGACCAGAAACAGCATTTGGAGCTTTCGCGGAACTTGGCCCAGCGCTTCAACCACTACTATTCGGAGACCTTCGTGGTTCCCGAACCGTACATCACGAAGGTGGGCGCTCGTATTATGAACCTGCAAGAACCGACGAAGAAAATGTCGAAATCCGACGAAAATGAAAAGGCCACGATATTCCTGGCCGACAGCAACGACGAAATTCGAAATAAAATCAAACGCGCGGTTACCGATTCCGGCTCCGAAGTGATTATTACCGACGACAAACCCGGCGTGAAGAACCTCGCGATGCTCTACCAAGTGGCCACAGGCAAATCTTTCGAGGCGATCGAAGCAGAGTTCGCCGGAAAGGGCTATGGCGACTTCAAATCCACCGTGGCCGATGCCGTTGCGGAGTTCATCAATCCAATCCGCACTCGCTACGAAGAAATATCGAAAGACAAGCAATACCTCGAATCAGTATTGAAAAAAGGCGCCGAAAACGCTCGCCGCAGGGCATTCTCGACTTTGAGAAAAGTTTACAAAAAATTAGGCTTTGTTCAATTCTAAGTTAGGAGCGATGCAATAATTGTTTGTATCGGACAAAATTATCTTAAATTATTTCGGCCCTAATTCGTCTCTACGGTCAGGGTATTATTTGAAATGGAAAATACAATGGATTACGAGAATTTTATAAATAGCAAAAAGATTGAAGATTTATTGAAAACCACCGAGAAAGCCTCGGCAGAAACAATACAATCTATATTGAACAAAGCGCTGGAAATGCGCGGACTCGAACCCGAGGAAATCGCCTTGCTGCTGAACATCGACGACGACGACATGCTCCAGGAGCTGTTCCATACGGCGCTGAAGGTGAAGCAAGAGATCTACGGGAACCGCTTGGTGCTGTTCGCCCCGCTTTATGTGTCCAACCTTTGCTCGAACAATTGCCTTTACTGTGGATTCCGCGCGGACAACAAGGACATAGCCCGCCGCTCGCTCACTTTGGACGAGATCAAGGAAGAAACACGAATCATTTTGGAGCAGGGCCACAAGAGAGTACTGATGTTGATGGGCGAAAACCACACCGGCTACGGTTTTGATGATTTCCTCGAGGCCATCCAAGCCGTCTATAGCGTGCGCGACTCCAAGGGCAGCTACATCCGCCGCATCAACGTGGAGGTGGCGCCGCTGACCGATGAGGAGTTCCACAAACTGGCCAAGGCGAACATCGGCACATACACAGTATTCCAGGAGACTTACCATCCCGAAACATACGCCACAATGCACCCCAGCGGCAAGAAACGCGATTACCTCTGGCGGCTGACCACTATGGACCGCGCGCTGGACAATGGAATGCACGACGTTGGTATCGGCGTCCTCTTCGGGTTGCACGACTACAAATTCGAGGTGCTTTCGCTCATCGAACACGCCCGCCATTTGGACAAGCAATTCGGCGTCGGGCCGCACACGATTTCCATTCCGCGAATCGAGCCGGCGAGCAATGCGCCTGTCTCGCAAAACATTCCATACGAGGTGAGCGACCGCGACTTCAAGAAATTAGTCGCCATCCTGCGCTGTGCCGTCCCATACACGGGCATGATACTTTCCACGCGCGAGACGGCCGGGCTGCGCACCGAGCTGTACAAACTCGGAGTGTCGCAAATCAGCGCCGGCAGCCGCACCAATCCCGGCGGATACAAACAAGCCTTTTCGCGCGGCGAATTCGACGCCGGGCAGTTCAATCTGAACGATTCGCGCACCGCCGGCGAAGTGATCAAAGACGTTATCGAGCAGGGCTTTATTCCTTCGTTCTGCACGGCCTGCTACCGTTTGGGCCGAGTCGGCCAGGACTTCATGGACCAAGCCAAACCCGGCCTTATCAAGCTATTCTGCCAACCAAACGCGCTGACGACTCTTCGCGAGTACCTGGTGGACTATGCCGACGAAGAAACCCGCAAGATGGGCTTCGAGCTAATCGAGCGGGAACTGGGCGAAATCCCGAACGACAACGTTCAGGCCAAAACGCGCAATTTCATCGAACGCATCGACAGCGGCGAACGCGATTTGTATTTGTAGGCGATCATGCGATAATTATACTCACTCGTCGGGCTTGAGAAAATCGTCCGGCGAGGTGGCGACACCCACTTGCTTTTATGGGCTGCGCAATTACGAAGAGGGAAGATGGACAAGATTCATTTTTCCTTTTTTATTTGAAGAAACACTCCCCCAGAATTCAAAACGCCCAAGTTCCAATATTTTCAATAAGATTCTTACGAAATATTTGTAAGTTTGTATATTGTTAAGTATTTGATAATACGAAACCACTATGAACCAACTCATCCTCGGGGATAAGCACGAGAACTCCAAACAGAGACAAAGCAGTAGAGTATCTACGAACAATAAATAAGTGTTTTTAGATGAGCTAAAAAAGAGTATATTGCAGAAAGCATTTGAAGGAGAATTGTAGAGATGGGAAAGAATGAATTTCACGAAAAAGCTTTTGATGAGAGTACAAGATTGAAATTGGAAATATTCCGAGAATGCTTCAAAGAATGGTTCCCGGTTTTTATTTTCACTCCTTACATAAAGAAGATTTTCATATATGATTTCTTTGCAGGCAGGGGAAAAGACTGCAAAGGAAATTTGGGAAGTCCCTTAATCTTGTTATCAGAAGCAAAAGGAACAGATTGTAGCTTCTGCAAACCGAATAATAATAAAGATGTTATCTTTGCATTTAACGATAAAACTGAAAAAGATGAACTAAAAAATAATGTCGATAGTTTTATTGAAAAATGCAAAACAGAGAATTGTAACAAAGATAAATGTATATATCAAATATATTTCGGCAATTATGAATTCAAGAATATCTTTGAAAATCAGAACTTTAAAGACATATTGAACCATAAAGATTATGCCAAATTTATCTTATTGGATCAATTTGGATTCAGTCAAGTAGACGAGACTGTTTTCAAAGAATTAGTTATGGCTCCTAATACAGATTTTATTTTCTTTATCGCTTCCTCATTTATTGACAGGTTTAAAACTCATCCAAGTACAAAGAAGTATATTGATACTACTCGAATTGATTTTGACGGTTGCGAGCCACGGCAAAGGCACGGACTGATCGCGGAGTATTTTGAACAGCTGATTGGAACTAATGAGTATTACATACACAACTTTACCATAAAAAAAGGATCGAATTATTATGGATTGATTTTCGGATCGAAACATACTCTAGGAATGGAGAAATTTCTGAAAGTATGCTGGAGCAAAGACAAATATTCCGGTGAGTCATCAGAGGCAGAGTTGTACAATCATGATTTTAGTGAAGGTAGTATGTTTTTTATTGAGAATTCATCCAAAAAAATTGAAAATGTTAAAGCTCTAATTAGAGACAGAGTATTAAATGGAGAGATTCAGGATAATATTTCAGGGTTAAAATTTGCATTAAAACATCGTTGTTTGCCAAAAGTTTTCAATGAAGTGCTTAAAGACATGGAAAAAAAAGATGAAATAAAAAGGATTGGAGATGTTAATAATAGTTCAACAGGTATTCACAGAATAAAAAAGTATTCTATTGAAAGGATTTCACAATGAAAACGACAAAAATTGAGTGGACAGATAAAACGTGGAACCCAATTACTGGTTGTTCCAAAACATCACCCGGGTGCGCGCATTGTTATGCCGAGGTTATGTCAGTTAGGTTGAAAGCCATGGGCTTAAAAAAGTATGCTCAGGGATTCACTATTACAATGCATGAGGACGCATTAAACGAGCCGTTGAAATGGAAAAAGCCCCATATAATATTTGTTTGTTCTATGAGTGATTTATTTCACGAACACGTGCCTTTTGAATTTATCGATAAAGTAATGAATGTCATAAAATTAACGCCTCATCATTGTTTTCAGATACTTACAAAAAGATCGGCTCGAATGAGCGAATATTTTTCCCAACGTGAAATCCCTTCAAATGTTTGGTTAGGTGTTACTGTCGAAAATAAAGAATCCAAAAATCGAATCGATTATCTTAGATCCCTGAAGGCGACCATTAAATTTCTGTCATGCGAACCCCTATTGGAGGACTTAGGAGATATTGATCTGTCGGATATTGATTGGGTTATTGTTGGAGGCGAAAGCGGAGTTTCAGCCCGTCCCATGAAGGAAGACTGGGTATTATCCATCATGAAACAAACAGAATCACAAGGTTCTGCATTCTTCTTCAAGCAATGGGGAACATGGGGAAGCGATGGGATAAAGCGTAATAAAAAAGAAAATGGAAAGACAATTAATGGCAAAGTATATCAGAACATGCCCAACTTACATATAGTTAATCAGAAGAGTTTCTTTGATGTGGTTTAACCCAATCTGTTAATAAGATCAATAAGCTTTTAACATCTGAGTTTATTAACTTAATTAAAAATTGAATTCCCGGCGCGACTTATGAGCAATTCCATTATATACACAGCACCCGACGGACAAAGCAAAACATCGGTCAACACATATCTTCAATATTGAAAAATAATGAGTCAAAAAAAATTCAGTTGTTAAGTATTTCTTAACAACTGAATTTTTATCATTTAATCAGTGGTCAGACATCAAATTTACTCAAACTCAAAATCCAGAATTGTTTCCATCGAGCGTTCAGTCTGCTCGCTTTTTACCATGTTCTTAACCTGGACTGTGCGGTTTTTCATCTCTTCCTCGCCGATGACGAGCGTGTAGCGCGCGCCTACGCGGTTCGCCTCTTTGAACTGCGATTTCAGCGAGCGGCGGAGCAGGTCTATCGTTACGCCGAAGCCTTTCTGGCGGAGACGGTTGCACAGATTGAAGGCTTCGTCGAACTCGGCGGCCGAGGCATAGGCAATGAAGATGTCCGTGGATACTGATTTGCCGAAAGATTTGCCCAGGTTCTCGAGTATCAGTAGCAGGCGTTCGACGCCGAGCGCGAACCCAACGGCAGGGGTTTCCTTGCCGCCCAGCTGGGTGAAAAGCGTGTTGTAGCGGCCGCCACCGCCGAGCGAATCCTGGGCGCCGAGCGCAGAGCTTTGGAATTCGAAGACCGTATGCGAATAATAGTCCAAGCCGCGCACCAATCGCGGTTGCACGACGATTTCGGCGCCGCAGTTGCGGATCAGCCCTTTGACGGCGTCGAAGTGGTCTCGGCTTTCGTCGTCGAGGAAGTCAGTGATCACGGGTGCATTCTCGAGGGCTGCGATGTCCTGAGGTGCTTTCGAATCGAGAGCGCGTAGCGGATTGATCTCCATGCGGTTCCGGCTCTCTTCGGTAAGTTCGTTTTGCTTCGAGCGGAGGAATCGGACCAACTCCTCGCGGTAAGCGGCGCGAACGTTTGCGTTGCCCAATGAATTGATTAAAAGCTTAATCTCGCCGATTCCCGCCGAACGGATAATGTCCGAAGCGAGCAAGATGATTTCCGCATCGCTTTCGGGGTTTGGCGAACCGAGGCATTCGGCACCGAACTGGTGGAATTGGCGCAGCCGGCCCTTCTGCGGGCGTTCGTAACGGAAAAATGGGCCAAAGTACCAAAGCCTTTGCGTGGGCGAAGCATTCATCAGCGAGTGCTGAATCACTGCCCGCACCAATGCGGCGGTCATCTCGGGGCGGAGAGTAATCGAATCGCCTCCACGGTCGGCGAATGTGTACATTTCTTTGTTCACTATGTCGGTGGCCTCGCCGATGCTCCTCGAGAAGACTTCTGTCTTCTCGAAAATGGGCGTGCGCATCTCTTCGTATCCAAAACGGGACGAAACGCTACGGAATACGCCCTCCACAAATTGCCAAGCCGATATTGAATCGGGCAAAAGGTCTTTGGTTCCTTTAACGCATTGTATCATTTTTCTTTACTCTTTGATAAATTTCTCAATAAATGTCCTGCCGGCCGATTTGATATAAACGAAATACACTCCATGGGGCAAATCGGTCAGGTTGATGTGGTATGGCACTGCGTCGGTGGCGCGAATGTCTGCTGTGAAGGCACCTTGGCCCAAGATGTTGTTAATCTGAATCGTGGCGGGATACGAAATGTTCTCGAGCACGATGTCGAATTCGCCGGAGTTCGGGTTCGGTACCACGCGAGCCGATTGGATGATGTTCAGGCCACCATCCTCGGCGCTGACGGCAAAGCTAAAGTCGTCGCTGCGGGTTGGGCAACCGTTTGTATCGACGACCTCTACGTAATAGGTTCCGTCTTGCGAAGCCAAATAGGATTGGGCGGTTGCTCCAGAGATTTTCTCGCCATTGAAATACCATTGGTACGATTTGCATTTTGAGGCAGTGATCCGGTTCATCTCGGACGTAACAGTGGGTTTGATCGGTTCTGAGCGGAAGACAGTAACCGTATCGAAAGAAGAGCAACCAAAAGTATTCGTGGCAATAACCGTATATACTCCCTCACTTCTCACGATTGTTTTGTTTGCTGAGGTACCGTCAGACCATTGGTATTTAGTTATACCGGATTGGTTCAAATAGAGTACGACCGAATCAGCGTCGTTGCAGAGGCCGCGTTTGCTGTTCAAAACGCCAATTTTAATAGCTGTCGAAGGATTAAGAGTGATAGTATAGTTCCTCGATGCTGCAAGGCAACCATTGCCATCAATAACTGTTACGCCATAGATGCCGCTCACTTTGGGAGAGATCGAGTTGCTGGTTTCGCCGGAAGACCACAAATAGTTCGAGAAGCCATCGGGCGCCGAAAGGGTGAGCGGGTAGCCCTCGCAAGTGATCGTATCGCCAACAACGGTTACAGGAAGCATGGCGTTATTGCATTGTGGCAACGGAGCTTTCCAGATACCGCGGCCAAAAGTTGCCACGTAGATGCTATTCTTGTTGTAACCGAATTTTATATCCATTACCACAGCGTTGGGCAGGCCCGCGCCGTATCTGTACCAAACGCCATTGCAATGTTCCGAATAGTACAATCCAATATCAGTTCCGGCGAATAGTCTCTCGGGCGAATTGGCTTGGTAGGCCACACAATTGACCGGCACGTTCGGCAGGTTCCCCGAAATATTCGTCCAGGTGCCATTGTTGTATTCATACACTTTTTGGCCCTTGTCGTAGTTGATTAGCGATACCCAAAAGCGTTTCTCGTTGTTCGGGTCCGCCTGTATCCACGAAATTTTATTTCCGCTGGTAAGATCGGGCAACCTGATTGTGGACCATGTATCGCCGCCATCGGTTGTCTGTTTCAGAGTGGTGTATCCATTTGCATAGACATAATTTTCGTCCTTTTCGGAGACGGCAATCGAAGTATAATATCCACTGCTGAGTCTGGATTTGTCCAAACGTGTCCAGTTTGCGCCTTGGTCATCCGATTTTACGATATAATTGTATCCCACATATATCGTATTGGAATTCTTGGGCGAAAGAACATATGGAGTAACCCAATCACCGCCGGAACAGTTTGCTTTAGTAGAGGTAATCATATTGGCGAAAGTGCTGCCTCCATCGAGCGATTGATCGATATCGCCATTATAGATTTCTGCATACATTGTTCGGGGATTGTTCGGGTCAATAATACATTGCATACCGTCGCCGCCCATGACGAAGAACCACTCTTCATTATTATACATATAAGTGCCGTTGTCCTGCGCTCCGCCGAGGTATTTTTCTTCGGTGGATTTGTCGTAAACGGAGAAACGGTAGAACTGGGTATATGCCATGCCGTTCGTGAGGAAATCCCAAGATGCGCCATCGTTCGAGGTAACGAACAGTCCACCATCGTTCGCAGCGTAAAGTTTGTTCCCTGTTTTGTCGAATGCCAAGTCGTGTTGGTCTGCATGAATTGTGGGGAGCAGGCCATTTCTATACCAATGTGTCTTTTTTTCCCAAGTGTAGCCGGTCGAATTCGATGACCATACGTTGATGCCGCCTGCCCAAAGAGTATTGGCATCTTTGGGGCTGACTGCCAAAGCCAAATCGTACCTGCCCTGGCCGTATGTCGCATCATAGTCCGTACCGTAATCGCGCCCGAGTATGTTAGGTGTGTTTGCAGTCTGTTCCCATGTGTTGCCCGAGTCTGTGGACCGATAAAGGCCTTTAAAGTATGAATACGTGGACGAAGCAATCGCATAAATGACTTCTGGATCGGCCGGCGTTACCTCGATATTGACTCTATTGGCCGATGTGATGGAATAAACATCTTCCCACGTCTCTCCGAAGTCAGTCGATCTAAAGATTTTATTATCGCCCCAAATCATCGTTGAGGCATAAACTGTCTGGCCATTCGAGTTGGGTTTGTATTCCAAGTCTTTGATATAGTCATCATTCTTTTTCGTAACCCAATTGACGCCACCATTCGTGCTCTTGAGTATTCCTGAATTGGTTGCGGCAATCACTATGTCTGAATTGTCCGGCTGGACGAGCAAACGGGACACATTGACCCAATTATTCAGATAGAAAGCAAGGTTGGTGAACTCCCAATCATCGCCGCCATTTGTGGTTTTGATGACGCCAACGGAGTAAAACATTTTGTCGCTGGACTGTTCGGTGTCGCCGGTAGCAACGTAAACCACGTTCGGATTGCTTGGCGAAATGGCAATATCGGCCACTCCCAATGACAAAGAGCTTGTGAACTCGAAGTGTTTCCACGTTTTGCCGGCATTTGTCGATTTGGCGACGCCGCCGGAAGCGAAACCGACCCAAATGATATTATTGTTTGTCGGATCGAGCCGAACCACGTTAGCCCTTCCCAAACCTGGGGCGTGGGACTGATCGATTGGGGTTGCGGAAACCTTGGGGCCAACGGATGTCCATTGGTATTCGGTGGTTGGATTGGGCAGGGCTGCCCGTTTTTGCTCTTTTTGAATCTCTTCAATCAGATTCAAAGGGTTGGGGAAATCTCCGTTCGCGTCCACGCGCTGCCTCCAGAAATTTTCCCATCTGCTGTATTGCTTCTGAGGTTTTTTGCCTGTTTCGGGGATGGAATTTATAAATTCTTTGTTAGCTTTCTGTATCTCGAAGAAATTCGGTTTGGCCGATTTCGATAGGTTGGACATCGCCTTCACAGGTTCAGTTTCCTGGGCTGCGGCGCCGATAGCAAACGCTACGAACATCGCAGCTGCTGCGCAAATCAGCGTGTATGGCCTTTTCATAATTACCTCATGTATATTATTTTATAAAAATCCTAATTAATGGATTCAAGTCTTAGGCGAAAGTGGGCCACACAGCCCGTTCATCCTAATTTGTTTGCTTTCTTCTTGCCACGGAGGTACCGCAACCTATTCGGCCTTTTCGGCTTTCTTGGTGATGTCGATAATCCTCTGTTCGGCCTTCGAGAGCTGATCGCGAAGCTCTGCCACAAGGGCCATTCCCTCTTCGTATTTCTCTACCAAGGCTTCCAGCCCTGTCTCGGGCGAGTCCAGCACGCTGATGATTTTTTCCAACTTTTCTATTTTTTTCTCAAAGCTCATTTCAGTTTCCAAATTGCAATAAGATACAGATGACAAATTTAATTATAAAAAGGTTACAGAAAAAATAATATTAGCGAATCATGTGTCGATTATTCGCGACAATCAATTATTTCATATCCTATTTGCAATGATTATTTTTGTCATTCCCGCCTGAGCGGGAATCTTCTTTGGTGCCAGGTGGTTACTTGCCTCATTAAATTTTTGGGGCCTATAACGTTTTGTGTAGGTATAGTAGGGGTTCAAAATTTTGAACCCCATTTTTTGCTACAGCATCTGATGATGATGCGTTTATCTTTCATTGGAGCTCAAAATTTGTTGTTGGGGTTCAATATTTGTAAGGGTTCAAAATTTTGAACCCCTACTTTCCTTTGGTCCGATTGTGGAGCATATAAATGAATGTTGTAAGGGGGACGGCACGCCGTGCGCATGCACAACGGCAGAGAATTCTGCTAAAGCAATCGCCGGCGACGCAGCCAAGCAATTGACAGAAATGAGTGTATTAGTCATGATTATGACTTGCGTAGCAGGAGAGCCTTCTACGGCAGGCTATATTCAAATGGCAGATTCGCACAAATGCAAAAAAAACACTTACCATGTTTGATAAGTGTTTCTTTTTCGTGCGGGGCCGACGAGGATCGAACTCGCGGCCTCCAGTGTGACAGACTGGCGCTCTAACCATGCTGAGCTACGACCCCGTAATTGTAAAGAACTCATTTTCTCTTCGTGGACCCAAGGAGGATCGAACTCCTGACCTCTTGAATGCCATTCAAGCGCTCTCCCAGCTGAGCTATGGGCCCCCTGAAAGGCATCATTTCAGAGATTCAAAATTACGAAGATTTTTTTATTCATACAAGCATTTTTTTTGGAATCAGAAAAATATTTTCAATTTGAATTTGCGAAATTAATGGGCGGCGATGCGTTACTTGATGTATTTCAAGTCGTTAGATGCAAGTGTGCCTCGCTTCAATTTTTGCGGACAATTCGCAAATCCGAGATGAAATCAATATGCAGCACGCCTCATTTTTCCTTGGGAAGAAGATAAACGCCGAGATGCTTTTGATTGGTGCGGCAGATTTATAGCCATTTGCCAACCTCCACCACCAACAATTGATATAAATATATTTTATTAAATGGAAAATTTGAATTAATTTAGTAGTCTTGTGAATTAGATGGCGGCAGCTATTTAATTCTCTAAGGATACAAAAACGATGTAAGGAAATTTGAATATGATTCATTTTCCATATGTTAGACGAATAAATGAAACCGGGAAAGATAATGCTTAACGAAATTTTATCACTGCGCGAAGAGGCAAAACAAAGGCTGGCAGCAATTAAGACCGCCGCCGAATTGGACGAATTCCGCATGGAATACTTAGTCAAAAAAGGGAAAATCCAATCTCTGTTCGATCGCATGAAAGACGCTCCGAAAGAGGAAAAACCCACAATTGGCAAAGAACTTAATATTTTGCGGCAAGAGGTGGAATCTGTGTTCAATCCGATGAAAGAAAAATTCGCCGAAGAGGCCGAATCCGCTCCAGACATCGACCTTAGCCTGCCCGGACGTACGGGGTTTGCCGGGTCGTACCATCCGGTGCTAAGCATTATGGACCGCATGATTTCGATATTTGCCGATATGGGCTTCTCCGTGGCGAACGGCCCGGAAATCGAGGACGGCTACCACAATTTCGACGCTCTGAACTTCCCGCCCGACCATCCGGCACGAGACATGCAGGACACATTCTTCATGCAATCCGGCGACGGACTCGTATTGCGCACGCATACCTCGCCCGTGCAGATTCGCCTGATTCAGTCCCAACAGCCGCCGATCCGTTCGATTATGCCCGGCCGAGTCTATCGGAACGAATCGATCAACGCGCGCTCTCTGGCCGAATTCCACCAGATCGAGGGCCTCTATATCGATAAAAATGTATCGTTGGCCGAACTGAAAGCCACGCTGATGGTCTTCGCACGGAAAATGTACGGCGAAAAGTCTGAATTCCGCTTCAGGCCATCGTTCTTCCCGTTCACCGAACCGAGCGCCGAGCTGGACATTTCTTGCTACCTTTGCGGCGGCAAGGGCTGCCGAATCTGCAAGCATACCGGTTGGCTGGAAATCGCCGGCTGCGGCATGGTGCATCCGAACGTGCTGCGCATGGGCGGCATCGACCCGGAAATCTATTCGGGTTATGCTTTCGGCTTCGGAATCGAGCGCGTCGCATTGCTCCGCACCGGCATCGACGATATTCGCCTATTCTACGAAAACGACGCAAGGGTGCTCGAACAGTTCTAAGGGCTTGTGAAGTCTTATTCTCTGGAATCAGTGGGGCTTGCGGCCCCACTGAAATTTCAGACGGCAGCTCGATGACAGAATGAAAGAAGCATTAAGATTCATTTTCCTTGATATATTTGAATTAGCGCATAAATCAACCACCTGCGGCAAGGAGTTCTCGGAAAGATGGCCCAATGGAATCCATGGCACGGATGCAGGAAAATCAGCGACGGCTGCGCCAATTGCTACGTTTACAGAATGGACGCCGCGCACGACAAAGACGCCTCGAAAATAACAAAAAACACTGCATTTCGTTTACCACTGGCCCGAAAACGCGACGGATCGTGGAAGATCCCATCCGGCGAAACACTGTATACTTGCTTTTCTTCGGACTTCTTCCTCGACGAAGCAGACGAATGGCGCTCCGAAGCTTGGGAGATGATACGTTTGCGGCAGGATTTAGAGTTTTTTATTATAACAAAAAGAATTGACCGCTTCGGCGCCAAACTGCCGGCGGATTGGGGCGATGGGTATCCGAATGTGATGATCTGCTCGACGTGCGAAAACCAAGACCGCGCCGACTTCCGGCTGCCGATTCTCTGCGATTTGCCGATACGCCGGAAAGGGATCATCTGCGAACCGCTGCTCGGGCCGATTGATTTGCGCAAATGGCTGCCTCGGGGCATCGATAGCGTGCTCGTGGGCGGCGAATCGGGAACTAATGCCAGAATTTGCGACTTCAGCTGGGTGCTCGATATACGCAACCAATGCGTCGAGTGCGGCGTCAGGTTCCACTTCAAACAAACCGGAGCCAAATTCGTCAAGGATGGCAAATTGTATAGAATTAAACGGAGAGACCAATTCTCCCAAGCGCGAAAGGCCGGAATCGAATTCATCGGAAAATCGGCATCCAAGTCAAGATCAAAACGAAGTACAACAATAGGAAGCCATGGTAATGGAGAATTATTTTGATAAGCAAATCGAGCTTCGATACTACGAAATGGACAATTTCGGCGCGGCATCGCCCGTAACAATGCTGACACTGCTCGAGGAGACTGCCGCCGACCACTGCCATTCTATCGACGTGAGCCTGTACGACCTCGAGCGCGACGGAATCGGCTGGGTGCTGCTTTCCGGCTACATGCAAATGTATCGCTACCCGCGCTACAAGGAAAACATCACAATCCGGACTTGGCTCTCGAAATACTCCGCAGTGAAGGGCTACCGGGAAAACATTGTCTTCGACGAGTCCGGGCTTGTTATCGGCCGGACCAAAGGATTGTGGGTATTCTTCGACATTAACAGGCGCCGGCCCATCGAAATACCCGAAAAAATTCGCTCGCGCTGGTCTTCGTGCGCCGAGGAATGCCTGAAACACAACCTGACGGAGCGGATCGAAGCAATATCCGAAGCCCGCCGCTCGGAGCAATACCAAGTGCATCGCTACGATACGGATATGTACAAACATGTGAACAATATTCGGTATCTGCATTGGATTGTCGATTCCATGCCGGAGGAAATTGTGAAGAATTACTACATGCACACCATCGATGGCCGCTTCGTGGGCGAGGCCATGCAGGGCGACGTTATTAATGCCCTGACGGCCGATGGAGGCCAGCCGGATTCGTTTACGCACGCAGTCCGCGTGGACGGCTCGGACAAAGTTTGCGCCACGGCCCGCACCAAGTGGTGCCTGAAACCCAAGAAATAATAAAGTCGTTGCGAATCATCATTTGAAAAATAGCCTTACTGTTGTGCCAACGTCCACGGCGCTTTCGAAGCTCAGCTCGCCCTCGTGGATTCTGGCCAGTTCGCGGCATAGCATTATCCCTAAGCCGCTGCTCATGGAGGATTTCATTATTTCTAAATGGTTTTCTGCGTTGATGCTTTGAAGTATTTCCGGAGGGATCCCATAGCCGTTGTCGCGGACGAAGATTTCGTTCGTATCGCCATGCTTGGCGTACCCGATCGCGATCTGCCCCTCCCGCCGCGAGTGTTTGATTGCATTGGAAACCAAATTCCGCACAATTGTCGAGATGATATCGGCATCGCAAATGACCTCGGCATCACAATTCGCGAACGTTATCCCAATATCTCTCACATTCGCCGAGAAGTACAGCGGTTCGACTGCTATGCTAAGCAAATCGGGCAGTGCTTCGGTCTTGCGTTCGTATTTGACTGTGTTGCGTTGCAATCCTGACCAAACCAAAAGGTTCTTCAGAAGCATTATCAACTTCTGCGTCCCGGAGATTAGCAAATCGATTTCGCTTTCGATTTCGTCTTTTTGCATTGAGGGGAATGATTCCTTTAGGCTTTCCAGATTGCTGACGAAATAGAAAACCGGGCCTTTCAGGTCGTGCGAAATAATCGAAAACAGCCTGTCCTTTGTGGCATTGGCGTTGCGCAGCTCGTTCTCGCTCTTCGTCAGCGAATCAAGCAGCAGGGCCTGCTCGGCATTCTGTTGGCGGATTGTTTCGAGTTGGCTGACGATTTCGGTTTTAGATTCGGAAATGATTCGATTGCTCTCATTGAGCGATTGATTCAGCGCTTTGACTTTCCGATAGTATTTGAAAAACAACAGGAATGCAAGCAACGAAGCCACGAGTGTAAGGAGAATCACCGCTATGGTCTGGTATTGCGAGCGGATTGTTAGTTTGCTAATATCGTTTTCGGCCCTCAATTGGTCAATTTCGTTCAGGCTGCGCTCAATTTCCATTTGACTGTATGCGTTTGCGATACCTTTTTCAATTTTGGCAAGCGTAAGACTGTCTGAAAAGTGTATCCTTATATTTTGTATCTCTATGGCTTTTGAGAGATTGCCGGACAATTGGTATGCGCGCGCGAGTGTATCGAGAGATTCGATAGCCATCTTCATATTATTGTCTTGCTTGTAAATTTCATAGGATCGGTATATGAAATCTGCTGATTTTTCGTATTGGCCGCTGGCAAAGTAAATCAATCCATAACACTTCTCGATAGAACCCAATTCGGTCTTGCTGGTTGATTTTTGTACTAATGCCCGAGCAGAATCAGCATAGATGAAGGCTTTTTGTGTCTTGTTCAATCTGTTATATGCCAATGCAACCGTCAGATAGGAATAAATTTGCAAAGAAGCAATCCCGTTTCTATGGACGTGCTCGTTGGTGCGGATGGCATAGTCAAGGTTTTTGTCCCACAGGTGTAATTCGTTGTAAATATTAGCTTTTTGATAGAGGATGAGAGCCTTTCCGTAGTTGCTTTCCGTATCCCCCAAAGCTTCTTCGGCCATATTAATGTAATAGAGGGCATTTTTATAGTCGGACAAATTGGTATAGAGCACAGCTGTGTTATAGTAATTTTGTGCTATAATCTTTGTTTTGTTTGGACTACAGTAAGCAATTGAATTCTGGTAAGATTCGATTGCCCTTTTGTGCGCTCCCCAGATTTTAAAAGCAATTCCCATATTACTATAGATGGCGGAGATCTTTGCACTGTCGTTGATTGGCAAATAATAATCAAGCGCAATCGAAAAGTCCATATATGCCGAATCGAGAATTTTCATATCGAGGAAATAGTTCCCCTCGAAGAAACGCCCCAAGGCCATTTCTCCGGCCTCGCCATCATTGGCCGCAAAGCTGTTGAATTCATCGATAATCGGGCGGTAGCTTTCGTCGAACCGATTGGCTTTGAGCAGCAGTTCTTTAATGAATTCTATTCTTTGTGTGCCTGTCGATTTGCCTATCTCGGCCAGCAGGCTGTCGGCCTCCGAAGGCTGGCTTTCTGCCCTGCCGGCAAAGCAGCAAATGAGCATCATTACAATGAATACGAACCTTTGTGTATGTATGTTTGTTGCCATTCTCAAACTTAAATAAAACATCGTCAATTCAAATAATATTTTTCTGAGTTGGTTGTTGCCACTTTTGTTTTCCGGGGGCAGCGCAATGACGTTGAGGAAAGATGAATTCGAATTATTTATTCTAATAGCCTTTTGAAAAAGTAGCTTCCTTTGATTTTTACCCCTCGCCATACATGGAGAGGGGCAGGGGTGAGGCCGAGACAAATTGTATAAGTATATATTCGACAATTTATTACCAAATCTTGCCTCTCTTTCCAAACCCCTCTCTCCATTCTGGAGAAAGGGTCTATAGGAAAAAATCTTACTATTTCAAAAGGATCCTAACCCAGCTCGAAGCTGGTAATGCCGTAGATATTCCCCATCGGCAACCGCGGTTCGCCATGGGAATACATACGTGCCGTCTCGAACACAAGCTCCATTTTGTATTCTTTAGCCATTTCCATTGCGTTCATGTTGGTTTCCGGGCAATCGAAATAGTATTCGCTGCCGGGAATATTGGAGACAAGGCCCTGGAACACCTTTTCGGCAGCGCTCGGCGAGAGTGCAAACAGTGGCCCGATTTTGAAACCAGAATGGCAACGGCGCACAGTCCCATAAGCACGAATTTCGCCATCTTTGAATTTAACGTAGGTTTTCGATTCGGGCATATTGATCCATTCGCGCAGGAAGGCCTCCCGAGGCGCGGGGAAATGGCCCGCGTCGAATTCGGCGAGCATATCGAATGGCACCATCTTGGCCTCGACCAGACCCGAAGGACGCATTCCGCCGCCTTTGCCGCGATAACGTTTGTTGCGGTATGCAAACTTGTAGCCTAAACGAGCGTAGTTTTCCACCCTTTCGAGCACGCCGTCCAACCCGACATTTCGCCGGCCCAAATGTCCCAATGCCGCCTGAGCCAGAATCAGCCCGGCATTCGTCTTCCTGTACTCTTCGTCGACGATGTAAAGGCCAATGAATCCATAATGCTCGTCGTAGGCGACGGCAGAGATTGTCCCCACGGGCTTATCGCCGTCGAACACGCCAAAGAATCCTTCGGGGTCCGCCGAGAGGAACGCTTTGCCGTCGTTAAGCCCGGGATTCCAGCCTTCGTGTTGCGCGCGCTCCATTGCATAATGAATCGTTTGTTCGTCGAGTTTTTTTATCGTTATCTGCATCGTTTCTCCGTTTATAACTACACAAATAAAAACGGTTAAACCGGGATTTTATTCAAAATGAAAAGAATATTTCTCGGAAATCGTCAATATTTATGTTTCAGTTATCAAAATCGCTGTAACAAAAGTCGGTATAAATTGTTATATTAGTGGTAAGAAGAAGGATTATAGTCGAAATGAAAATTGAATTTAATAAAGAAGAATTAGAACAAATAGAGCAAATCAAGAAACAGTATCCCGAAGCGAAGGCAGCGCTGATGCCAGTATTGTGGATGGCTCAGCGAAAGTTCGGCTGGATATCCGGCGATGCAATTCGCTATGTGGCGTCGCTGCTCGAACTGCCCGAAGCCCACGTGGAGGGCGTTGTATCGTTCTACACCATGTATTTCAAGAAGCCAATGGGCCGCCACCACGTGCAGGTCTGCACGAACGTGAGCTGTATGGTGTGCGGCGGCGGCGAGCTTTGGAACCATATCTCGGCGAAATTGGGCATTGGGCACAACGAAGTTACGCCCGACGGCAAATTCTCGCTCGAAGAGGTGGAGTGCATGGGCGCCTGTGGTGGAGCGCCGATGATTGCAATTAATGAAGAATTTTTTGAAAATGCCGATATTAAAAAAGTTGACGAAATCCTCGGCTCTCGGGAATAATTTGTTCCTTGCCGAGCAAAATGAGCGGAGATTGCAATGAAAGCGAAGATCAGAATAAACCGAAAGATATACCTCTCGCATTTAATGCTGGTAGGGTTCGGTTTGGCCTATCTCGTGGATTTCGCCCTCGGAGGCGCTCTTACGAACCTGTTCGCGCTCATCCCGCCGCTGGTTACCGAAGAGATGCAGTTCTGGCGATTGGTAACATTTCCGCTTGCCTCGCCCAACCTGCCGGCGTTACTTCTGTTCTGCCTGGTATTTTATTTCATTGGGCCGAAGGAAGAGGACAATTCCTCGCGCAGCTACCTGCCGATGATGCTACTGATGATGAGCATACTCGAGGGATTGGTCGCGACGCTCGTCTTCGAGAAATCGAACCTCGTGCTGGCCGGGCCGGACGGGTTGTCTTTCATAGTGCTCACGCTCTTCGCGCTCAAGAATTTCAAAAAGAAGATAATTTTCTTCCGCCGGAACCAAGTCAGGACATCAGTCTTTGCGCTTGGGCTGCTGGCAGTCTATACGCTGTGCTATGCGTTTTGGTACAACTTTACGGCAAATTCATTGCCCGTGATCACGGCGATGGTCAATATGGTGTTTGGCGTGTTTTCCGGCACGACGCTGTTTTTGCACTATCTCTTCATTCGCAAAATGGTACGCCGCGGAGCAGAAACCTTCCCGACATACAACGACCTGCCGACGCCCGAAGAAATGAGCTTAGCAATGATCGTCCAGAACGAGCTGAAACGCTTCAACCAGTCCGTCTCGGACGACAACGAGTTGGAGGGATACGAATACTTCGATGAGTACTCCGAAGAGAGGTTGAACGAAATTTTAGACAAAATCAATGAGCAGGGCCAAAGCTCGCTTTTCCCCGAAGAAATCATCTACCTCAAGGGCTATTCAAAGAATAAATAGCAGCCGTATGCGAAAGAGTTTGGCTTAATAACGTTTTGTATGGGAACTTTACCAAATAACATTTTGAGTGATTAGTCAAAATTAAAATGATATTTTACCGCGTAGCGGTTGTTGTATCGTAGTTTTTTTTTGATTTTATGTAAACGATTTCGCATAGCGAATGTTTTATGTGTTTGGTTGATTCATGCAGAGCATTATACAACAACCGCTATGCGGTATTACATGCAAAGGGGAAACAGTACCTACAATATAACAACCGCTACGCGGTATAATAAGTTGATGTGGTGATAGTTTTTTCCAGACGTAGGGGCGGGTTCCAAACCCGCCCGAGAATATGATTTATATGGTGCAATATAAGATATTAAGGAGAAAAAAATAACATTTTCAACTCATTCTGGTGGCTGCATGGAAAAGGGCACGGCGTGCCGTGTCCCTACGATCTCAAAGAAAATGCTGAATAAAATATACTCTTATCTATCGTTATAGTACGCAAAATCGCTTATTCAATGCAAAAAAGACACCCCAGCGATGGGATGCCCTTTTTGAATAGTTGAACGAAAGACGTGCTTGGCTCTTTCAGTATATTTATGCCGAATTAAATCTTGTCCAAACCTGCTTCGAGGCCGTGGATCAGGTCTTCGATGTTTTCGATGCCGACCGAGATACGCACCAAGCCGTCGGTGATCGAAGCCTGCTCGCGCATTTCTTTGGCCATTCCGGCGTGCGTCATCGATGCGGGGTGTTGGATGAGCGATTCGACTCCGCCCAGGCTGACGGCAAGCTGCCACACATGAACGTTGTTCATGAGGATTTTTCCGGCTTCGAGGCCGCCCTTAAGCTCGCAAGCGATCATTGCGCCGGGGCCTTTCATCTGGCGCTGGCCGAGTTCGTACTGCGGATGCGAGGGCAGTCCGGGATAGCGAACCCAGTCCACTTTCGGATGTTGCTCGAGGAATTGAGCCACTTTCATTGCGTTTTCGTTGTGGCGTTCCATGCGCAGGCTGAGCGTTTTCAGTCCGCGGTGCACGAGGAACGAGTTGAACGGGTCGATCACACCACCGAAATGGTTCGAATGGCGGCGGAATTCGGGATAGTCCTTGATGTCCTTCAGGATAACGATACCGGCAACCACGTCGGCGTGGCCGTTCAGGAATTTCGTCATCGAGTGCATAACGAAATCGGCACCCAGCTCGAAAGGCTTTTGGAGGAGCGGACTCATGAATGTATTGTCCACTGCGAGCTTCGCGCCGATAGATTTGGCAACTTCGGAAATTGCTTTGATGTCGGACATCACGAGTGTGGGGTTGCCCGGCGTTTCGATATAAATCATTTTCGTATTGGGGCGGACGGCTGCGCGGACGTTTTCGACGTTCGAGCTGTCAACGAATGTGTATTCGACGCCATAGCGCGAAAGGATTGTGGAGAGAAGTGTGGTCGTGGGGCCATAGACGGATTCCGAGCAGACCACGTGGTCGCCGGCGCGGAGAGCTGCACCGAAGATAAGGTGGACAGCTGCCATACCGCTGGCGCAACCGATGGCTTTGGCGCCGCCCTCGAGGGCTGCCACTGCATTTTCCATTGCTTCCACGGTGGGGTTGCGCATACGTGTGTAAATGTATCCGTCTTCTTCGCCCTTGAAGAGGCGCGCGCCCTGATCGGCATCGCGGAATTTGAAGGTTGACGTTTGGTATATCGGCGGGGTTACCGGGCCTTTTTCGTATTCATCGATTCCTGCATGAACGCAAATCGTATCAATCCCGCATTCTTTAACTGACTTCATAATATCTCCAATATAAACATTATATAAAATATAATTTATTCAACAAATGAAATATTTGCTTTAGTACTATTTTTTCTGGGGTGTCGAGGCCACACATCATTAACCCGAATTGTTGATAAATAATTTGACATATATGCGCTATCCACCTCATTCCCGACCCTTCTCCCGACAGGAGAAGGGTGTAAGAAAACTTATTTTTGTAAGTCCCTTTCGCCCTTTGGGAGAAAGGGATTTGAGGGTTGAGGGTTATTCTTACGAACAATTTGGGATTAATCCAGCCACCGCCACCTTTTTCAAAAAACAAGGATTCCCCGGTCAAAGAGGAATCCACCCACATGCGAATGCAAAATTATGAAAAAATTCCTTTATAATCAAGCAATTTGGCCGGCGTGGACTAGTGGCCGCATCCGTGGTGCGATTGGCACGAATCCTCGAGGCGCATCTCTTGGAATTTGAATTCATAGTTGTCGAAAATCTCTCTGACAGCGAATTGGCGCGGTGCGTAGTACACTTTGATGCCATTCTGGTTCATTAGCTGCACGGCGCGGGCGCCCATGCCGCAGACGATGATGCCAGAAATTCCTTTGCCGGCTATCGCCCCGACGGGATTGCACATGCCGTGTTCGTGGTGTTCGTTGGCGTTGTCGATGTATCCGACCAATTTCTCTTCGGCCTCGGTATCGACCACGCAGAAGGCCGGAGCGCTACCGAAATGCCCGTAGCAAATCGAGTCCATGCCATTTTTTTCTTCTATCGGAATGCAGAGTTTCATTGAATTACTCCTTAGTATTATTTAAAACTTTGATACATAATCAAAGTGAAATTTTCAATTTATCGCGTGGAATTATTCCACCATTATTGCCTGTGGAAATTCTCGCTGCCGCAGGTCGGGCATTCGGCCGGGCGCACCTGCCCGAATGGAATGTTTGTAACCACGCCACAGCTTTCGCAATGGAAATGCCGAGTTTCCTCTTCGGACGGTTCCAGATCTCCGCCCTCGATAAGCAATGATTTCCCGTGCACGAGCACGTCGGCAATTTTTTCCGAGGCCCTCGCGAGTATGTTCCCGAAGGTCTGCCGCGACACGTTCATCAGCTTTGCGGCATCCTCGTGGTACAGCTGTTCTTTGTGCGCCAGCCGAAACGCTTCGAATTCATCGATCTGCAAAACGACCTGTTCGAGGTCTTTCATTCGCACACCGGCGGGTTTGAACGCCGAAACTGTTGGGCGCGAGCCAATGCGCCTGCATTTCATTCGCCTCGTCATCTGTGGGCCTCCTTTCGGTTAATGCTGTCGATTAATTCAATAATATTCTTGTGCGGGCGGCGTGGCCTCCTGTACTCTTCATCGACGAGCGCCACCTCGATCCTCGAAGAATTGATTATCTCGTTTGAATCATTAAGTATCTTGCCATAGAAAACTAATTTCGCACCTTTGAAGACGCATTTTGTCTGGACCGTTAGTATATCATCGTAGAATGCAGGCTTGAGGAATTTCATTTCGGAACGCACGACGGGCATAAGGATCGACGACTCCTCGATTTCCTTGTAGCTCATCGAATTTCGCCGTAGCAGCTCCCATCGGGCATTCTCGTAATATTTCAAATAGTTCGAATGGTGCACGTAGCCCATTTTGTCCGTATCGCTATAACTAACTCTTGTCCGATAAATATACAAAATTCAATTCCTTCAAATTTTCACCTTCGCAAAACTAAGAAATAAATTGGCATATGCCAAATAAAATTTTATAAAAGTTTAATATTGAATTATTCGTAAATGCAGAATAATCCCTTTAGATGGAAATAATTGGTTCAAAATCTAATCACATTAATGGCTGAGATACTCTGTGAAGTGTTGTTGTGGGGCAGCCTCTGAAGTCGAATCAAGTGAATCAGTTTAAAAGAATTGTATAGTATGAATGAATACGTGCCACACTTTCGAGGTGTGGCACGTATTCGATTCTCTTACAAAAAATGATCTGCAATTCAATACTAATCAAAACTATTCCAATAGTCATTTAGAATAATTTGTCGCCGCTTTGGTGGTCGAAGGCGGGATGCAAATCGAAACGGACCGTGCCGACAACTGCCTTGTCTCCCACGGCTTTGGCGATTCTGGCCGTGCCTTCGTTTCCAAACCCGGCGCAAAGCTCGATCGCGCCCACTCCGCGGCTGACCAAGTCCTTTGCCACGGTTTCGGCTTCGTCGTAGTTCTTCACTCCGGCGATGTTCAGTATCAGAATCGGCGTTTCGATAACCGAATGGTGAATTGTTGCGTCCGTCTCCGGCGCTACGAAAATGAAAGCTGCTTGAATTTTGCTCATTTTTTCCTCTTGAAGGATTGGTAAACAATTACAATTGTTCTACGCCGAAAAAAACGAAATGTTACGATATAGTTGCTGGCGGCTCCCAAAATTGAAAATTTATTTTTTATTCCTGATTTCGAGCACGTAGTCTTTGATTTTGTTTATTGCTTCGGGCGGGAAATTGCTGGCCGCAAGCGGATATTGGGGCAATAGAATTTCGTATATAATAAACTCGTCGAGCATATTCTTCCACACCGATTCCCAAAGGTACTTGAAGGGCGCTTCGGATTTGAATTCAGCTTTGCTGGCTTGCATTGCAGATAGCTGCGTGGCCAAGCATTCTTTATATTCAAGCAATGAAAAATTGCTATCACTGGCGCCCATGGATTCTCTGTAGCCCGGCTCGAAATCCCAAAGGGCTTTCGCCATTGCATATCCCATCCATTTTGGGGTGAATCCGATTTGAACGTCTTTGTCTGAGGTTTTTGTGAGGACAACTTCAGGCTGGAAGCACCAGTTCTCGTTGACCCTTTTGGCTTTGAAGAAAATTTGATCAAGCGACGCTTTGAGCCTTGGATTGTTTCGGTTCAGTATCTGAGCAATTACGATTTCCTCGCAAGCCTTGTCTATCTCATTCCTTCTTTGATAGAGGTCGGCCAGGAACCAATGGGCCATATAGTCGATAAAATTAAGACTGATTACTTTGTTATACCAATAAAAAGCGCTGTCATAATTGCGCCGGATTTCGTGAATCTGACCAATATAGGTCATGGAAGTGAATTGCAGACTGTCGGCAGCGATGGCCAAATAGTAGTATTTCATTGCGCTGTCCAGCTCTTGTTTTCCGAAATAATCTTCCGCCCGGTCGAAATAATCGGCCGATTGTTTGATTCTTGGAATCCTTCGGAGGTAAATGGTCGAATCCTGGAAGACTTGATAATAATCGTGGGCTACAACCTTTTCCGAGCGGTCAGGGCACTCGAACACGGAATCGATTACTCTGGCATCGTAAGTGATTTTCGATTCTTCCATTTTTTTGTAAATTTCCAACGTAGTGTGCATCTTTTGCGCATTTGCCACGCCGATGGGCAATATGATTAGTAGGAATAGAATGACTCTTCTCATCGTAGTAAACTGCATTAATTCAACAGATAATTGTTCGGGAGAATGTACTTCATGTAAGATACAATTTTTTCTTATATAATTCAAATTTTAAAGTAACTAAACGGATTAATCCCGCAAGCTGCCGCTTGCTAATTCACGGACGCAATGCGAGTGCCCTCCGCTCCACGAATCGCTCGGTTAGAAGATTTACTTCGGTTATTTACTTAAAAATCATTATATTGCATGGTTTTTTTATTGTATGTTTGGAAAACTTAATATGAGCCTTGTAGCAATTGTCGGACGCCCCAACGTTGGGAAATCAACCCTATTCAACAGATTAACGGGCGAGAAATCCGCTATTGTCGAATCATCTCCGGGCGTTACTCGCGACCGTATCTACGGCCGAACCGATTGGAATGGAAAATACTTTAGAATAATAGATACCGGCGGGTTCATTCCCGGCACGGAGGACACCATGGAGCGGGCAATACGCGAGCAAGCCTTCATGGCCATGGACGAAGCCGATTGCATCATCTTCGTTTGCGATGGACGCGATGGCGTTACGCCATTCGATATCGACATTGCGAAAATCCTTCGCTCGTCGAAAAAGCCGGTGGTCCTGGTCATTAATAAATGCGACGACCACTCGCACGACGCCAACTCCTACGAATTCCATAAATTGGGCCTGGGCGAGCCGTACGCAATTTCTGCTCTCAGCGGACGTTCGTCGGGCGAATTCCTCGATGCCGTGGCCGATGCGATCGAGGGCGAGGACGAGGATGACGAAGATCCAAGGCTGAAAATCGCAATCGTGGGTCGGCCGAATGTGGGCAAATCCTCGATCACGAATGCCCTCACCGGAGTGGATCGCTCGATCGTAACAGAAATCGCCGGAACCACTCGCGACGCTATCGACAGCGTTCTGAAGTATTATAACGAAGAAATTGTGCTCATCGACACCGCGGGGTTGCGTCGCCGCGCCAACGTGAAGGAAAACATTGAGCTGTACAGCATTTTGCGCACCTCGCGCGCCATCGAACGCTGCGACGTGGCAATTGTTACAATCGACGCCACGCTCGGGCTTGAGGATCAGGACAAGAAAATCATCAACCAAGTGGCAGCCGAGCGCAAAGGAATCATCATTGCCGTAAACAAATGGGACTTGATGGAAAAAGACAGCAAGACCGCCGATAAATTCACAAAGAATATTCGCGAACTGATGCGCACATTCACGTATATCCCCGTCGTTTACACTTCCGCGCTCACGAAACAGCGACTGTTCAAGCTCTTAGACGTGGCAAAAGAGATCAAGGAACGCCGTTCCACCAGGATTTCCACCGGCAAGCTGAACGATATTCTGCTCACCGAACTCGACAAAACGCCACCGCCATCGATCAAGGGCAAGGACTTGCGAATCAATTACATCACGCAGGTCCGCGTCAATCCGCCGATATTTGCATTCTTCTGCAACCAACCGACGCTGATCCCTGACGCATACAAACGTTTTATCGAAAACAAATTGCGCGAGAAATTCGATTTGGTGGGTACGCCAGTCTCCTTCATCTTCCGCCGCAAGAATAAAAAATGGGAAGACCTGCACGAATAGGTGTATCGAATTTTTTTTTAAGCCTTCGACTGAATCCCTGTGCCACAATACGGCCGGTTCGTCGAAGGTTTTTTTATTGGTAATGGAATTAAAATTAAAAAAACGCCACCTTCGGCTGGGAGCTTGCCGAAGGTGGCGTAAATTTTGAGAAGGGGAGGAGTTTGATCGGAACAATCCCGATTAGAGAGGCTTCACGGGCGCATAGATATCGACGACGTGTTTGCCTTCGGGGTGCTGTTTCGGATCGTTCAGGTACAGCTCGAAGCATGGGCGGTCGTCGGGTTGGTAGCCGCTTTCGGGCATCCATCCGCCATAGACGGCATTCCAGGCGTCTCCGTATCTGTCGGGCGTGATCTCGAAATGCGCGATGGCATATTTGCCGGCCGGGATTGTCATTTTGCCAATTTCCCCGTCCGTAACGGTATCCGGCGGGACGCTAACGCAGACGCTGATGCGTTGTTTGTCGTCTTCGGTGATGTCCGGGTTGTCGTGGTAGATTGTAATGCACTTCAAATCGGGTTGGGCCATGATGCCACGGGGGGCTGCCCATTGCATAAGTTTGCCGAACAGGCGTCCGAAAAGCGATTCATCGCCCTTGTACGAGCCGATATGGCGAAGATAGGCGATGGTAAATGCCGGGCAATCTGCGATTTCGACCTTGCATTCGATCGGTTGGGTTTGGGGATCAGTTTTCATTTGTACACTCCAAGAATTTTTTGATGAATCAGTGAACTCGATACAAAAATACTCGGAATCTTCGGCGTAAGTTTTGCCGTAGTTGCTATTCGCTTTGCCGATCTTGCTATCCGCTTGGTTAGAATTGCTATCGAAGGCGTTTCGCTGGCGCCATTCGGATGCCGTCATGCCGAAGAACGCGCCGAAAGCCTTGGCGAAAGAGGCCGGATCGGTGTAGCCATGCTCGAATGCCACGTCGGCAATCGGCATGTACGGCGACTGGCAAAGCGTGGAGGCAGCCCTTTCGAGCCGGACGCGCTGTATGTATTGGTAGAGGGTTTCGCCGACGATAGTGCGAAAAATCCGGTGGAAATGGAACGAAGAGAAATTTGCAACGCCGGCCAATGTGTCCAATTTCAGGTCCTCGGCGATGTGTTTGTCGATGTAGTCCAGCACGCGGTTGATGCGCGAGATGTATTCGTTGCGCAGCATACGTTTGTCGGATTTGCTTAGGTGCTCGGGAATTGTCATGCTAAAAGTATATTTTCATAATTGTACAAGTCGCACTGCAAAATAAGAACAATTTCGCAGAAAAAAAAGAATCGGAATCGGCACGCAAATTGCATATTGTTGAGTGGAGGTATGGGTTAATTCTATTGATTATAGTTAATTACGCCATACGCTTTCGGTCGGTTAGCGGCTCCGGTGTTTGGACGGAAACGAATAAACCACACAAAAAGCTCGTAATTTGAAATATTACACTTAAGCTATGTGGCCATCCGTCCGATAATAAGTTCTGAGAGTTTGGCTTCGGTACGATCGAATGCCACGAAATGGGCAATTGGTTGCCCGCAAGAGGCCGGAATCGAGGAATGGGCGAGGAGTATGGATTAATTAATGAGTGGGTAACTTGCTAGGACGAACTAAAAAGAAGGACATAGAATCCGAATCAAGCCCCGACAGGTATTTGATAACGTATTCGGATTTGATCACCCTACTGCTCGGTTTATTCGTGATTCTGTACGCCATTTCGCAGGTGGATCAGGAGAAATACAAGAAAGTTACAAGCGCGTTCTCTCAATATTTCAAGGCCAACGGAGGCAAAGTGCTCGAGGGAGGTGGCGGATTGCTAACAGGCGAAAAGGATGCAATCCCGGAACCAATACTGCCGCAACCCAAGGCTCAGAAATCGCTCCAAGAGATCAATACAGACGTGGAGCGGGCCTTCGGGGCACTAATCAGCAAGGGGCAACTGCTCCTGAAGTTCTCGGGCAGCGGCGTAATGCTGACCCTGCCGGAAAAATTGCTCTTTGAAAGCGGCAAAGCCGATATTCAGCCCGGCGGGCTGAACGTGCTCGACAGCCTCTCGTCGATACTTAGAGGGGTGGAATACCAAATAACTGTCGATGGGCACACGGACTCGAAACCGATAAATAATCCGCGTTTCGAATCGAATTGGCATTTGTCGTCGGCCCGCGCACTCGCCGTGGGCTATCGAATGATCCAACGCGGCGCGCCAGAACAGAACGTTGTCGTCCGCGGTTTCGGCGCTCAGCGCCCCGTTACGGACAACTCCACACCAGAAAATATGGCTCGGAACCGAAGGGTGGAGATCACAATTGCCGAATTGCCGACGAATACCGCTTCCACGAGCGGATACCGGCAAGCGGATACGGCAGCGTTCATTCGGTAAGCTTCAAATATTTTGTTCTTTTTTTCGAGATTTAGGAATTTAATCAACGATAGGATGTCCGATTTATGGAAAAGATTGCTACGAACACCACTAAGAGAATTAATACTCTGCAATTCGGAGAAATCGAAATCGAGGAAAAGCATATTTTTCACTTCGATTATGGTATGCTCGGCTTCGAAGACCTTCGAGAATTTGTTTTAATCAGCGACGAGGAAACCGTTCCCTTTCGCTGGTTGATTTCTGTGGAGAACCCCGAAATTGGATTCCCAGTCCTCAGCCCATGGCATGTCGATCTGACTTACAATCCCGGCAGGGATTTCAATATCGATCGAGAAGTCATTTTCGTCGTAATAACGCTCGAGGACGGCAAAGGGCACATGTCCGCCAATATGAAGGCACCGGTTGTCCTGGACGTGGTCGATCAGACCGGCAGGCAGGTGATTCTCCCGACGGATAAGTATTTGCCAAACTTCATCATCCCCAATAAATAAAGCAAGAGGCCGCTGTTTTTGACGCCTGCGCGCCGATTGCCGCAAATGCCGGATGAATGAATTTGTTGCAAAATGCTATTTTATTAGAAAACAATTGAAAACAGAATGGATTTCAAACAACATACAAAATCAAGGATGATTTTATGTTAGTACTATCGAGAAAAATCGGAGAGATAATAACAATAGGCTCTTCAGTGAAGGTAACGGTGCTCAGTTTCGACCGCGGAGTGATCCGTTTGGGAATCGAAGCCCCGAAATCGATACCCGTTCACCGCAAGGAAGTCTATGATAAAATTATCGAGATGAACCGCCAGGCAGCGAAAACCGAAATTGCCGCCCTTAAATCGGCCCTTTTGAACGCATCGGTCAAATTGAAAGATACGAAAAAGCAAGACCTCGAAGCAAATTCTTTGGTCTTTGCTTCGTCTCATGGTATGGCAGCCAAATGGCAAAAACTCGATTGATTTGAATTATCAATACTAAAAATAAATATGACAGAGTTCAGCGTACTTATTGTTGATGACGATATTTGGATGCAACGCATCCTGGCGAAAACCATGGAGAGCTATGGGTTCAAGAAAACTCTGCTCGCCGGAGACGGATTCGAGGGTATTGCCCTCGCCGTGGAGCATACGCCGCTCATTATAATCATGGACATTATGATGCCCGAACTCAATGGGCTGCTGGCGCTGAAGATACTGAAGAAAATTAAAACAACGCGAAAAATTCCAATATTGATGGTCTCGGCCCTTTCCGATACAGAAAACCTTACGATGGCCGTCAAATACGGCACCGCCGGATTCATTTCGAAACCATTCACCAAAGCAACTGTTTACGACAAGCTTACAACAATTTTCGGCAAGGAAAAACTCGAACAAATTGCCCGAGGCGAAGACGTCCAGTTCGATTCCGATAGCTTCACATCCATCGGAATGGAAGACCTGAAGGCCCAATTCAATCTGTTCGACGAGTTCACTCCGGCCCCGGATTCCGCCGATGCGGCCAATCCGCCCGCCGCGCAGGGCAAAGCGCCCGCCCCGGCCAAACCCAATCCAATCGCGGCCGAGGCCGTCCAGTTCTACCAAGAGGACGAAAAACGAAGCATCGAATCCATCAAAAAAATGCTACTGAAAAACCGGAAATAATGGTTCCGTGGCGCATTGTGTGCGTTAGACACTGACTCTATTCCAAATATTAATCCAATTTTCTATGTATATACATTCGAAATTGACTGGCAATTTGTCAGTCATCGGGTGAGTTACCATGTGCTTGATACCGCGTTAGCGGTTGTTGTATTGTAGCAAAAAGTATTCTTTTTAGGTTTATTTCGCGTAGCGAATGTTCTATGTGTTTGTTTGATTCTACACGGTTTATACAACAACCGCTCGCGCGGTATGCTTGTATATGGGAAAACAATACTACAATATAACAACCGCTCGCGCGGTATGCTTGTATATGGGAAAACAATACTACAATATAACAACCGCTATGCGGTATTGAATAATTCCTTATTCCAACTTGATCTTATTGGTGAGCCATGATATTGTCCTGGTGTAGGGTCGATTTTGCCACGCCCTCACATTTAGTATGTTCACAATCTGTTTGCCGAATACTCTTCGACGTTCACGATGCGGCCCGATCGGCCAACCCAGCGCGGGTCATGCGATGTGGAAATAATTGTTTGCTTTGTGTCCCGGAAAACATAATCCATCACAGCCGTGCACGAAGCATCGTCGAGAGCGGAGCTTGGTTCGTCCAATATCATTATCTCCCTGTCAAGAAGTTTCGCAATCACGATCGCCACTCGCTGTTTCTCTCCGCCGGACAGCTGGGAAAACTGATTAGTCAATATATCCGCGGGCAGCAATACTTTCGCAAGTTCCTCGGCAATTTTGGCTTCGTTGATTTGCCGCCGCCGATTGGCCCCCAGCCGAAAAACAGACATAATGACTTCGGCCGCCGTTCCGTCGGCAATTGCGGAGTAGTCCTGCGGCACCCACGCGATGAGGGAGCGAATTTGCTTAATGGAGTCTGGAGCCATCTCGATTGAATTGACACGAATCGAACCGGATTCGGCCCGGGTAAGGCCCATTATCGCGTTTAAGATTTGTGATTTACCTGTGCCGGAAGCCCCTGTCAGGGCCACTCGCTCGCCGCGCGTCACCATCAGAGAGAAATTATCTATAATTTTCTTTGATTCGAATACAATATTCAGTCCACGAATTTCGACCATACATATACAGTTTTTTCTTGATAATAAGTCGTTTTCTTTATCTCGAAAACATTACAATCAAATAAAGGATAACTCTATAAATTATTGGAGAGGATATGAAAAAAATAGGACTGCTTTTTGGGCTGGAGCAAGCATTTCCTCTTGCTGTATTCGAAGAAATCAATAAATGCGGCTCGGGAGAAATTGTGGCAGACATCGTTAAGGTGGGCGCTCTTCCGAACGAATTCGACTGGAAATGCGATGTCATCTTTGACAGGCTTTCGCACGAAGTTCCATTCTTCCGCAGCGCGCTGAAGAATGCAGTATTTGCCGGAATTAAAGTGCTAAACAGTCCATTTGTCCTATGCGCAGGCGAGCAATTCTACCATGCGACACTTTCGTCCAAGCTCGGCATCCGAACGCCCAACACATCAATTATCCCCTCCAAGGAATTGCCGCCGGCCACATGCTCGGAGACGATGAGGAACCTTGTCTATCCGCTGAATTGGAAAGAACTCTTCGACTATGTCGGGTTCCCGGCCATACTTCGACCAAACGTTTCGTCCGGTGTACAAACCTCGTACAAAGTCTATAACCCGCACGAATTCTTCTCTGCATACGATTTGACGGGCAACCGCGTTATGATCCTTCAGGCGGCCCCGGACTTCGACCAATACTTCCGCGTTTTCGTCGTGGGGGATAATACCGTCATCACAGGCTACGACCCATCGATGCCGCACCACCTTCGGCACTCGGCAAAAACGAAAATCAGCCCGTCGCTGAAGGAAAAACTCTCGGAGATATCCCTCCGGCTTTGCGCGCAGCTCGGAGTGGAATTCAATGCGGTGGACCTCGGCGTCCTAGGTGGCGAAATATTCGCAGTTAATTACCTGAACCCCGCCCCGGCCATCGATAGGCTACTGCTCAAGGACGAAATATTTGCCAAGATTGTCAAACTCACGACAGAGTACTTGATCGACGTGGCTACCGGCAAAACTGCCTACTCGCCCCATTGCAATAGCTGCATTTAGGATTTCTAAATCGCACGAACCAAATGATATGCAATAAGATACAATGCTTCTCGAGTCATACTACCATTTGGAGTGGTAGAGTCAGGCATTATCAAATCACCCAATCAGCTCATCAACTAATTTTCGGGCAGGTTTGGAATAAGTTCCTACATTGAAAGTCTGATACTCATCCGATGACTCAAGGCATTCATTAGAAATTAACTCTATTACGTGATAGTCATCGGATGAGTTCTCTTTCTGGCAGGCTTCAATACAAAAAGTGTACGGCATGCGGTGCCCCTACATCTTTTATAAGTAATCATCACATCATCACATCTGCTCATCATCACATCAACTAATCAACCAATCAATGGACTGGTTCGGAACCGGCTCCTACATTGAAAGTATGATACTCATCCGATGACTCAAGGCATTCATTAGAAATTAACTCTATTACGTGATAGTCATCGGATGAGTTCTCTTTCTGGCAGGCTTCAATACAAAAAGTGCACGGCATGCCGTGCCCCTACATCTTTTATAAGTAATCATCACATCAGCTCATCAACACATCAACTAATCAATGGACTGGTTCGGAACCAGCCCCAACATTGTATTTTGTGTTGAGCCTCGTCTCGATGCCATATTGTTACATTAAAAAAATTAACAATAAATAAAAAAATATTTTTATTTATTGAAAAATATTACTATATTCTGCCATTAGCAATAATTGCTATGAAAAAATTCATTCCAAATTGAAAACCAATTGACAAGAGTTTTGTAGGTGCCGAGGGAATAATGTGATTATAGATACACTTTTTGAAAATCACAAGTGATTCAAACAATACTACAAAGTAGGTGGTGGCTGCCACTATATTCTTAAAAACAGCGCTTTAACGAAAGGAAAGATGGATGCGAATTCATTTTCCCTTATGTTGGAAATACTTAGTTTCGTTACATTTCTCAATTTAAGCGGAGGTATAATGGGTAAACTATTCGATTTGAAACAGAAAGCCGAGAAAATCATTGCCGAAAAGAAACTTGACCCAATCAAGTATTCCGGGCAAATCGGGCTGAAAGCCGGCTTCATGTTGCCGTTTGTTAAGGATTCGACACCGGACGACCCGGCCAAGATCGACGCTTTAAGGAAAGCTATTAAAACTGTTCTCGAAGTGGATGTTTAATTATTATTGAAGGATGACAAATGAGCATTAAATTCAAAGTAATAATCGGAGTGATTGTAGTTCTGTTGCTCGGTACGTTTGGTTTGCTATACATCACGACGCAATCCTACAATAAAAATATCGAGCTGATCGCCAAGAAAACACTCGTCAACGCAAAAGAATCTTTTGCCAACCTCCAGAAAAATGATTACAAAATGATGTCGGTCCTGATCGAACAAATCGTGAAACGGCCCGACCTGAAGTCGGCTTTCATCTCTGGCGACAGGGAAAAACTCGTTGCCCTCGTCTCCCCCGAATACGACATCTATAAATCGAAATATGGTATCACACAATACAATTATTACCTGCCCGGGGACACAGCCACCCTGTTCCTTGCAATGAGCAATACTTCGAAATATGGCCAGAAAATCGGACTCGACAGGCGCACGCTCTACGACGCCGTGAAAACAAAACAAATGACCCAAGGGCTTGAGCTTGGCACTCAAGGGTACGCAATTCGCGTTACCGTCCCGTACTTCGATGGCGACAAACTCATCGGATATTTCGGGCTGGGCGAAGAAATCAATAAGTTCTGTTCGGTGCTGAAAGAATTGACGGGCAACGACTTCGGATTGGTGCTGCAAAAGAAATACTTGAAGAAAACCGACTGGGAAACCACTATGTCTTCGCTGAAAAAACGCAATAACTGGGAAGACAACAAAGACTTGGTGGTGGCCACAAGCACCATCGAAGACGAAAACTATATGAAATACGATAAAAACTTCGACAGCATCCCCGACACGGGCGAACTGCTGGGCGAAGTCGCCAAAGACGGCAAAACCTTCGTGAAGGGCGTCTTCCCGATCTACGACGCGAACAAAAACAAAGCTGGCGGCATTTTCTTCCTGCAAAATGTGTCAGACGTCCAATCGGAAATGGCATCCACTCGGAACATGATCGTGATGTTCATCCTGATTCAGGCCGTTGCAATCTGCTTGATACTCATTTTCCTCATGCTCCAACTCGTTTTCAAACGCCTAACGAGCATGACCGAGAGAATCACAAGAGTGGTGGGCGGAGATTTCCATACAAAAATCGAAATCAAACAAAACGACGAGATTGGCAAGTTCGAATCGCTATTCGAGCAGTTCCGTCAGGTATTTGTCGATATTTTGCAGCAATTAGAGGACAAAAATAAGCAATAGCACAGTACCAAATTCTTGGATCTATCAGAAAACCCACAGCCTTTGCACTGTGGGTTTTTTGAGGGAAATTGAGCTTTTCGCTGATTCGAAAGGGATTCGTGTTGGATTCCTATATCCCATATTATTCATAAAATTTGACGTATTTTCTATAACCCTCATCCCCGGCCCTTCTCCCGACGGGAGAAGGGAGTAATAAAACGTGTTTTTGTAGGAAGTTCCTCGTCGCCCTTTGGGAGAAAGTGATTTGAGTGTTGAGGGCATTTCTAACGCGCATTTCGGGTTTATTCATCAAAATGCAACCATTTGCAGTTCTGGCCTCTTTCCCAAATCAGAACTGCGATACGCAATATATGTGTAGGGGCGGGTTCCAAACCCGCCCAAGGATTTATTATAAATTTGTTGCTGAAAAAATAGATATTAATCAGTTGGACTATATGAACTTCATGGAGCATGTAAAATACTGAAACAAGAGGAGATTCCCGCATTCGCTGGAATGACAAATCAGATATTTCAACTTGAAAACGATAGTGGCCTTCGCCGCCTACATATCGGCCACTCGTTTGTAGAGCTTTTCGTACCGGGTAACCACGTCTGGTCGGTTGAATTTTTCGACGGCGCGGCGGCGCGAGGCCTCAGAGAAGGCTTGCCACTTTTTCGGATTGTTGATCAGGTCAACGATATATTTCGCCATTCTGTCAGTATCGCCCAATTCGGCCACATAGCCGGATTCGTCGTGCGAGACTACCTCTGGGATGCCGCCGATATTCGAGCCGATCACCGGCACTCCGGCGCTCATGGCCTCGAGTGCGGAAAGGCCGAAACTCTCGCTTTGGCTGGGCAAAAGGAAGAAATCGGCGCTCGCCAGGACGTCGGCGAATTGGCTTTGTTTGCCATAGAATTTCACGTGCTCGGCGATGTCGAGTTCGCGAGCCAGCTTTTCGGCGGCCGCCCTGTCCGGGCCGTCCCCGATCAGTATCAGCTTGGCTGCATGGGTTTCGCGCACTTTCTTGAGTATGCGAATCGTGTCGCAAACGCGCTTCACAGGCCGGAAATTCGAGACGTGCACAAGCATCGTCGAGCAGTTTTTGCAGAGTGATTGTTTCAAGCATTTCTTGTCGCTACGCTTGAACAGTTCGGTATCGACGAAATTGGGGATGACCTCGATCGGTTTGCCGACGTCGAAATTCTGAATTGTCTTGTCGGCCAGGTACTTCGATACGGCGGTTATTGCGTCAGATTGCTCGAGCGAAAATTTCACAAGCGGCAGGAAACTCGGTTCCAACCCGACAAGAGTGATGTCTGTGCCGTGGAGCGTTGTAACCAGTTTCATCTTTTTATCTTTTCCGGTGATTTCGCGGGCCAAGAATCCGCTTACTGCATGGGGAATTGCGTAGTGGACGTGAAGAATGTCAATTTTTTCGTATTTTGCAACTTCTATAATCTTGCCTGCGAGGGCAAGTGTGTAGAGGTCGAATTCAAAAAGTGGGTAATGCGGGAATTCAACTTCGTGATAGAAAATATTCTCGCTGAAACTGTCCAAACGCTGCGGCTGGGAATAGCTGACGAAATGCACTTCGTGGCCACGCGCTGCCAGTTCGGTCCCAAGCTCGGTGGCGACGATTCCGCTTCCGCCGAACGTTGGATAACAAACCATTGCAATTTTCATTATTTCTCCGTTTTTTAGGAAAATATGGATATACAGTCGATTGAAAATGATATTTATTATACGATAGCCAAAAAAGAGAGAACGGAAATCAAGATCAAAGGCTCGCGATTCATTGCCACCGCAAGCTATGCCGAGACCAAGGAAAAGGCATTGGAATTCCTCGAGCAGATGCGTTCGGAGTTTTTCGATGCCACTCATAACTGCTTCGCTTGGCGCATCGGCCACGACGGGATGCAATTCCGCGCCGGAGACGACGGCGAGCCATCGGGTTCGGCCGGCAAACCGATTCTCTTTTCGATTAATAAATACAACGTAAGCGATATTGTCATCGTCGTAACTCGATATTTCGGCGGCACAAAACTCGGAGTGGGCGGGTTGGCCCGTGCCTATTCGGACGCAGCGAAGGAAGTGCTCGCGCTTTGCGAAGCCAAGCCGGTCCACATCACGGTGCCGATCGCCGTTTTTTGCACTTACCAAGACATATCAGTCATTAAGCGTTTAGTGGGCGAGTTTGCCGTTACTTACGAAGAACTCTACCACGATTCCATCGAAATCACAGCAAATATTCCGAAATCGCGCGCCGACGAGTTCGTGAGCCAAGTCAACAAAATGACCAATGCCCGCGCAGGATGCCGCCGGATGGGATAGCCCCCGAGGAGGCTATTGAATATGTACAAAACTTGCAATGATTGGTTCTAATCAATTGTTTGTATCGATGTAAGTTGATGAAATATCAAGAAAATGCCCTGCCGCCTTTGCTGGTTGGAAAAAAAGAAAGGCCTGTACCGAAGAGTTTCAGTACAGGCCTTGAAAAATGAGGTTATTTAAAAAAGGTAGATAAACTCATATTAATTGATCCATTTGTCATTGGGCTACCCTTAGAAAACTAAGTGGCAGCTGTCACCTATTTGGTGGCTACGATTAGCATTTCGTAGTCGTCGGTGCTGAGTTTGTGTTCGCGGCTGTATTCGCCCAATTTAGCACCAAAAATCTCGACACTGGCGAACCCCAACGAGCGCAGCAGCCAAGTCATTTCCGACGGGACGTAGTAGCGTTCGTTGCATTCCAGGCGGACATCGTTGCCCGAATCGTCTTTCACGGTCGTGATATTGTGATCGCGAAATGTCATCAGGTCGAATGTGTTATCCGCGTACGTGGCGTGGCCGTCCTGGGCTGACTTCTCGAAGAATTCCTTCACCGAGTGGAAGAGTGGGAAGAGTCCGTTGAGTGTCGTCATCACGAGTTTCCCGCCCTGGCGGAGCGAACTCGAAGCACCACGCAGGATTTCGTAATTCATTTCGTCGGTTTCCATGAGCGAGAACCCGCCTTCGCAGAGGATAAGAGCGAGGTCAAACTCAGATGAAAACTCCAGAGAACGAGCGTCGGCAATACTGAAATCGATTTTCAGCCCGAGGGCTTCGGCTTTCGAGCGTGCCCTATCGATTTGGTTTGCCGAAAGGTCGACACCCCGAATGGAGTATCCACGGCGAGTCAATTCGATGGAGTGGCGGCCCGTGCCGCAACCGATGTCGATGATTTTGCAAGATTTGTTATAGTTAATTTCTTTTTCTATGAAGTCGCATTCGCCGAGCGTGCCTTGAGTATAGATTTCTTTGTCGTAGCTCTCGGCGTAGTTTTCAAAAAGTGATTCATACCACTGTTTCATTGCTATATTCCTTTGATTTCGATTTTAAATTACACCCAGCGGCGGACCCGGCTCTTGTATTCCAGATACTGACCGCCGAATGCTTCTTGGAGTAATTTTTCTTCCTTCGGGATGAAAATGTTTTTGATTGCCAGAAGGAAGGCGAATGGAACTGCCATCGAGGCCAGATTGCCGAAGCAAACCGATATGCCCGATAGAAACAGGAACATTCCTACATACATGGGATTCCGAGACCGAGAGAAAACGCCATCAGTAACCAAACTTGCCGAAGGGGCAATGTCCAGAGTTGTGTTGTGCTGTTTGAACAATTTAAAAGTTTTCCCCATTAGCGTGAATCCCGCCCACAAAAGAATCAGTCCGGCCAAGGTATAAGGGAACGGGATCGCATTCAAGTCCGATGCCATGGAGTGGCAAAGGCATTCGATGGCGATGCTCAATAGCACAAATACCGGCGGAATGATGATTTTGTTCATTGCAATACGTTTATTTATACACGCAACCACATTTTATACGTTGAAATGAAAGTTTTGTTACCGATGATTCTTTTTATTCTTCTTGTTGTAATGCCTGACAAATAATACAACCAAAGCAGCAATCAGGAATAAAAACCAGATGCGCGACAGCACGACTATAATGTCGATAAGGAGATACCAACCCACGCGGAACGATTCCCACATGCGTACCCAGAAATCGGGAAGATTTCCGTTGACTTTGAATTCGCGGCCGAATTTCTGTATCCGTGTCTCTTTGCGTTGGTAAATGTGACAGTTGACAGTGCTGTAATCGACGAGGTCCTGGAGGCGAGCATTCTCGAATCGGGCGTGGTTCGCGTCATTTTTTGCATTGCTGACTGCATCTGCCACATCAATTTGTGATTCGTCGCCTTTGGGTTTGGCTTTTTTGAGCTGTTTGACTTTGTCCGTGGAGGTAGAGTAATAAGCCTCGTTTGCGATCATTCGCAGTTTAATGTCTTCGGCAGTGATACGGCGGTAGTCGATGAAGTCCACAAGCGGAGAAAGCGCGCGCAGCATACTGTCGAGCTTGACGTTTGGTACGCGGAAAGTCATTACGTTTTGGACAGTATATTCAATTGTTTCCATCAAAGAGTCTTCGCTGATATTGCTTTCTTTTCGCGAATCAACTTTGGATTCGAGGTTGGACTTTGTAACGAACCCGCCGAACGAAGCGACCATATCTTCGATCGCGATCGTGGACCGGACCACGTCCGGCGTGCGGAATTTGACTTCGGCCGTGCGGATGAATCTGTGCAGTGTGTCGAAAGGATTGACCCTCGCGGCAGATGATACGAAACCGGCAGCTTTGGAGTTGCTTGATTCTGCGTAGGCATCAATTTTAAAAACTGAATTGCCATTGTTTGGACTTTGGGCATCTTCTTTGGATTCTTCTTGGGCCGGGGAATTGCTTCTTGGAGAATTGGATTTTTCGTTAGGGTTTTCTTTTTGGCCGCAAGAAATGGCAAAAAATACCAAACAAATGAGGAAAACGATACGCGATAATGCTTTCATGATCAGCCCCTCGGGTGAAATTTATGAAGGTGAATTATATCAATAGACTTATTTCTTGTGGGCAAGATAAGTCAATAATGGTTTAAACACAATTAAGAATAAATTACATTGAGTTAATATTTTTCGGGTCGCTCGAGGGGAGTGAGGGCGAGGTGACCTCGCCCCTACATGTGCTGGTAGTATTTGTTCCAGTTTTCAGGATTGCCATCGATCCAATTTCGGATCTCGGCCAGTTCCACATCATTTTTGATTATATGTTCGAAATAGTTTCTGTGCCAGATTGGTTCGCCGGGGACTCCAAATTTTTCGTTGATTTCTTTCGTGGATTGGTACTTGAAATATGCAACAATCGCGCCCAAGGTTGGCCGCTTTTGTTCAACTTCTGCCGCGTGTAGGGGGCTGTCTCAAAAGTGTCATTCTGAACGTAGTGAAGAATCCATGCCATTCATAAGTCATTGCTGAATATGGATGTTTCACTTCGTTCAACATGACCAATAAACAGTTTTTTGGACTTTTGAGACAGCCCCTCACATCTACTATCAGATTTACCTCGGATACTGATTATCGCATGAACGTGATTGGGCATCAGCACATACTTATCAATTCTTACATTTGAATACTTTGCCGTGATATTCTTTAGCCATGTTTCTATGATGACACCATATTTGTTCAGAACTAAACTACTATCCTTGAATTCGCCCATCAAGTGCACATTTTGCTTCGTGCAAACCGTAACCAAGTAATCCCCAGGTTGGGAGTAGTCATACTCTTTCATCCTTACGGAATGCCGATGATGTATTTCAGGGTCGTACTTCATTGTTTCACTAAACCGGTATTCAAGAATATTATTTAAGTCTTTTCTATTAAACGTACTACACTCAGGATTTAGTTTAATCGACTCATCTCGGCACTTTTCAAGTAAGATGCAGAACTGCATAAACTCATCCGATGACTTCACGGGCATTCATTTTATTTGACTCCATAAAATAGGTTCATCCGACTAATACATACTTAGTATTATGTAGCGCATATATTT